>JBNKZD010000035.1:0-28824 GCA_050301235.1 Chitinispirillaceae bacterium
TCCCCCTCTCCATTGGTGAATGGAGAGGGGGAAAAAGAGAGAGAAAATGCAGAAGTTCCCTTTCTCCACAAGGTGGAGAGAGGGCTAGGGAGAGAGGCGAAGGAGAAATCTGCGAAATCGGGAATGTATCAAATTCTTTTAAAAAACAATGAGCGCATTTTACCTTGTAACTCGTCTATAGGATGAAAAATGAAAACAATAAGTGCTGAACTGGAAAAAGAGATCCGAAATCTCTACGAAAGGTACTCGTCGATGGTGTACCGGCGTTGTTTCTCATTTTTAAAATCTGAAGATGATGCGTGGGATGCTGTTCAGGATGTGTTTATGAAACTGACCGATTCACTGGCAACGATCGAAAAGAAAGACTCAATCTACTCATGGCTTCTTAGTGTGAGTACAAATTATTGTATTTCGAAACTGAGAAAGAAAAAGCATATTGTATTTGAGGAAGAGATCCATACCGGTGATTCGGACCGGAAGCTTCCCCAGGAGAAAAATATGGTTCTTCAGGAAGTAATGCAGCATTTCCTGAGTCCATGGGATAAAAAGGTACGTGAGGTGGTTCTCTATACCTATTTTGACGGATATAAGCAGGAAGAGATCGCAGAACTTACCGGTATGGGTGAATCGACAATCCGGCGTCATCTGACAACATTTAAAAGAAAATGTTCACAATCGGGAATTCAGATGGAGGATATACTATGAAACACACTGGACCGGGAAAATTTACGCTCGAACGTTTTTTTGCTGGTGAACTTGATGAACAGACATCCGGTGAAGTCAGGGCTCATCTGAAAACCTGTGATGAATGTTCTAACTATATAAAAACACTTGAAGGTGAAAAAGAACTTCACTTGTTAAAACACCCCTACAGGCAATGGGCCGGATCGCATCTACAGGTAGCAAAACCATCGGTATGGGATGCATTGATGGAATGGGTGAGAAAACCAGCCCTGTTTCCGGTTTATGGCCTGGCACTTGCCCTTTGTATCGTTGTTCCTGTTATGATTCAACGGCAGGATGCAGCCTACGTATCATACAAAGGAGAGAGCGGTCTTTCGTTTGTATTCAAGCGTAATGGGGTTATCAGTGAAGGTACGACAAAAGAACTGTTTGGAGAGGGTGATCAGATTCAGATTCGTTATGCATGTCTGCGAGACCATTATGCCGGATTGATCAGTATTGATAGTAAAGGTACTGTATCCACGTATCAGCCACAGTCAGCAGGTGGAACCCTTTCGGTGCAGATGAAGGGTTCGAATGAGTGCAGTTTCCCACAGAGTATTGTGCTTGATAATTCTTCTGGAGCTGAGCTGGTAATTCTGATCATTGCAGACAGGCCAATTACTACTGATGATATACGCTCATGGGCAAACAGCTGTTTCAGTGAAACTCCGGTACTCACAGAACTGGAAAAAAAGGTACACAAAAAATTGCCACAGCATGTGATTGAATGCAGGACCTTATTGTTGAACAAGAGGTAGCATATGAAATGGTATCGAGTATGCTTTTGTATAATTACATTCCTTTTTCAGGTACATGCAGCCCGGTATGCATTACTTGCGGGACGCAATGATGGGGGACACTCTGTAGAACCCCTTAAATACGCTCAGTCCGATGCTCACCAGTTAGCCGCTCTGCTTACCGGTTCCGGAGGATTCATGTCAACCGATATCGAACTGCTTTCGTCTCCGGACAGTACACTTCTCTCAGATGCACTTAACCGTATGAGAAATATCGCTGCAGGCTCCGTTAATGATAGCGATAATCTGTTTATATTCTACTATTCAGGTCATGCAGATGTAAACGGTTTGCTTCTTGGCGAACAGCATTTCTCTTTTGACCGGATCTATCAGACATTGAGCTCGATAAACCACGGTGTGCGGATCGGGATATTTGATGCTTGTTACAGCGGGGTAGTTACTGCATTTAAAGGCGGTATCAGCGCAGATCCACTCTATTTTCAACGGGTA
Organism: Chitinispirillaceae bacterium; assembly: GCA_050301235.1. Classification (GTDB taxonomy): domain Bacteria; phylum Fibrobacterota; class Chitinivibrionia; order Chitinivibrionales; family Chitinispirillaceae; genus JAFGIN01. The sequence goes on from JBNKZD010000035.1 coordinate 1,974, forward strand.
CAGAGTGTAAAAGGACAAGTGATAATAGCATCATCAGCCGCACATGAGCGTGCCCAGGAATCTGCATCACTTAAAAGTTCTATTTTTACATTTCATTTGTGTAACGGTTTGCGGGGAAGTGCTGATATTTCGGGTGATAAAAAAGTTACGCTCAATGAAGCATATCAATATGCTTATCGTAAAACAATCGAAACCAGTGCTCTGACTTCTGGGGAAATACAGCACCCGGTATACAAATTTAATATTCAGGGACAGGGGGATATAGTCCTTACGAAGTTTTCAAATAAGAGTTCAGGCCTGCTGTTTGATAAAAATACTATTGGTAAATATCTGGTTTTGAGTGATAACTATCTGGATGTTTTTGCTGATTTCTATAAAGAAAGGGGACAGGAGCACTTTATCGCACTTGGTCCTGGAAAATATACGGTGATCAGGGCATATCAGAAAGATGTCGGTACTGCTACGGTTTCTTTGAACGGGCCGAAAACCAGGAGGGTTCGTGACAACATGTTTGCGCCGGATTTTATCACCGAAAGCAGGATAAAGGGCCCCCCGTTACAGGAACAGGATCAACCAATACGTTCTTCCATTCAATCACTTGCCAATTTTTCCGCATCGGCGGGTACCGGTATCTCACTCAAATTTCAGAAAGATGCGCATCCCTCCAGGAACGCTTTTTTAGAGCTCTCCGGTAAATGGATTATCAACGATCATCTTGACTTTCTTCTGGACTTTACTGGTTATCCAACATCAAAGGATATTGCAGTGATTCCCGGAGCGCTGTTTGTTCCTGTCAGAAACAGGCCGTTTCAGTTTTTTACCGGAGGTGGAGCCGGATTCATGTATGATTACCAGTCCGGGGGCTCTGATGATGCTTATTTCCTTATTGCAATTCAGAATGGGATAGCTATGCAACTGGGCAAAAATAGTTTGTTTACAGTTTCTGTACCCTTCACAATAGGTTTTGATCGTGAAACAGTTTATCGAAGCGGGTTGAAATTCGGTCTATCCTTTTTTAAACTGCCATGAGCGGATTTTTATGGATGATGCGTCCTATTATTGTAACCGAATATAAAACTTCAAAAAAGGGTGTATCTATGAAAAAAAGAGTGTTGTTAGCAGTTATCTGTCTTGGTATCCTGTATGGTAATTTATCTGTTGCGGCTGAAGAACCGGTGAGCATTTCACGACTGAAAATTTACAGCGGTGGGTTTAGTCTTGGGGGAAGCGTTGCGATGTCCGATTCTCTTAAGGATTTTACCAGAGGTATGGGAAATCTGTCTTTTGTTAATACATTCTTTTTCCGGGATAATGTATCATTTTTCTGGGATGTTAATTGGTTTTTCCCGGGTCCCAATTTTGGCAGTGATCTGGGTGTGGATTTTTATCTTCTTACCGGTGATGTCAAACCCTATTTCGGCTTTGGTGCGGGTGTTCAGTACTTCGATGTATGCAAAGAGTTCAGTGATAATATCGGCCCGGATGCGGTCGTTCATGCCGGAGTTTCATTTGAGCTTACCAATGCGGTTGAAGCGAAAGTGTTTGTACCGTATCATATTGTATTGAATAAAAACAGGGACCAGACAATCGGGGTACAGTTCGCCCTGATGTTTTCAAGCAGGTTCAAAAAAGTAAAAGCATTAGAGTATAATAATTAAAACATAAAAATGGAGTCAACTATGAAAAAGCTAATTGTTTCATCGATACTGCTGACAGCCTGTACGATAGGCAGTACTATTGCAGATGATAATATGAACAGCAAGGATGTGACGATAATTCATGGAACGTCAACTGCTGATGGAAAATCGGAAATCGGAGAGCGGATTCTCGAAGAGTGTATCACGACACTTCCATCAGAAAGCCAACTTGAGCCGGTGGTCAGTTCCAGTTCTCAGTATTTAAAAGAGATCAATGGGGATCCTCAGAAAAATGATTTTGTTAAAACCTATTCTGCAACGCTTGAAATAAACTACATCATCTATCAGAAGGTTTTGATCGTGGTGACTACCAATTCGGTAAAAGGTCAGGAACCGGTCATGAAAGTGATGGAAAAAAATCTTACACAGACCAAACGGTTCGAGTCTAACTCTGCTGATGGTGATCTGTATGCCGGTCGTTCACGCAGGGCATATTATTTCTCAACTCCTGAAGGGGCTTCTGCTGATGTGAAAAAACGGGCAGCAGCATGGCTCAAACAGCAGGCATCGGTACTTTGTAAAAAGTAATCATTATTTTGTGATCGATAGTTCGAAATGGTATTTTCTGATTGTAACAGTATTAAATGCGATCTAAAAGGAGGATCACTATGAATAGATTAATGAAATCAGTTCTCATATTACTTCCATTGCTGGCTGTTGGCTGCAGCACTAAAGTTACGCGAGTACAGACAGATTCCACCATTGATCTCACTGGTCGCTGGAATGACACCGATTCCCGTCTTGTCGCAGATGAGATGATCAAAGATTGTCTTTCGCAGCGATGGTTATACCAATGGGAAACTCAAAATAAGCGTCCTACCGTTATTGTTGGCAAAGTGGTGAACAAAAGCCATGAGCATATCAGTGTGGAGACATTCACAAAAGATATGGAACGGGCACTGTTGAACTCTGGTAAAGTCGATTTTGTTGCAACAAAAACCGAACGCGAACAGCTTCGTGATGAAAAGGATGATATGGCAGATAACGCATCTGTTCAGACCGCAAAATCACGGGGTGAGGAGACAGGTGCTGATCTGATGCTGCTCGGATCTATTAATACGATTGTCGATCAGGAAGGCAGTAAAGCGGTGGTTTTCTATCAGACCAATCTGGAACTGGTCGAAATCGAGAGTAATCGGAAAGTGTGGATTGGCGAGAAGAAAATTAAAAAATACGTTGAGCGGGCAAAGACAAAATTTTAATTATTGCTTAGATTGTAACTATGAGAATAAGATACTCTGCAATATTCATTGCTGGAGTAATTGCTGCTTTGCTTTTTCAGTCCTGTGCGAGCAGAAGTGCTTTGCGTCAGGATACACTTTCAACAGCATTGAGTGGTGATTATCTCTCTGCAATTAAAAAAATCCAGAAAAAGCCCCAATTATATGGAAAACTGAACCAGTTTCTATACAATATGGATATTGGGGTGCTGTTTCATTATGCGCAGATGTATGATTCGAGTAATGTGTATCTGTTAAGATCGATAGATATATTTCAGGAGCTCTTTGCACGTTCAATTACCAACGAAGCTGCAGCGGTTCTTACTAATGATAATATCCGGCCCTACAGAAGCCGGCCATATGAGCTCGCGATGCTTCATCAGTTGATCGCATTTAATTATCAGGCATTGGGCAGTAATGATGATGCGCTTGTTGAAACGAGGCAGGCACAGTTATTGTTTAACGAATGGGAACGTAAGGATAAAAACGGCAGCAAATTCACTAATGATCCCATGTTTCATTATACATCTTCAATTGCCTATGATGCTGCCGGTGAATTTGATAACGCAATGATCTCTCTGTATAAGGCTGTTGAAGCGTTTGAGAAGGGACCATTGACTCTTCCGGAACCTGTTAAAAATTACGCGTACTATCAATTTAAGAAAAATAATCGTAATGATGACAATACCCGGCTTAAACTCACTGCAACAATTCCGGAAAATGCAGTTGATGGAGTAGGGAATGATCTGTCGGAGATTATTCTGATTGGTTATGCAGGGCGGGGACCTGCACTTGATGAGCAATCCTGGTGGGGAACATGGGTTAAAGACGGCTTGCTTATTGTCAATCATACTAATGAAAATGGAAAAATGGAAACGATGACCCTTCCTGCACCATCACTTCCGGAATCCGAGCTTCGAAAAGCAGAGAAGGGGCAGAAGACTAAATCTGGTACTACGTTTCACATCAAATTTGCTCTTCCGACAATAAAATCGTTTCCATCGCAGACCGACCATTTTATAGTTCATGGGGACAAAATCGGGAAGCAATACAAATCAATTGTTATTAACGATCTGGATAAACAGCTTGAGAAAAACCTTGAAGACACCAGAGCTGCGACTATGACAAGAACGGTGATCAGAGTGGTGTTGAGGACGATTGCTGCTGAGCAGGCAAAGAGCCAGATTCAAACAAATAACGGCATGGCTAATCTGCTGCTCAATGTTGGAACAGATCTGCTTGCAGATCAACTTGAAAAAGCTGATGCCCGGAACTGTTTTCTAATCCCCAAGCAGGTACACATTGTGCGGATTCCGGTGAAACCGGGAACATATTCTTTGAATGTTGATGCGGTTGATTCCAGAGGGGTGGTCATTGGGACGAAGTCATTTGATGGGATAGCTGTAAAAAATCGGGAAAAGAAGTTTATTTTTTATCCGTCATTGAAGTAATTCTACATCGTTAGAATTACCTTTCCGGTCGTCGAGCGGAGCGATGCACTGAGCGGCGTCGAAGTGTCGAGACGGCGCATTTTACGCAAATCACGCTTGTCATTTCGACTCCGATCTGTCGGGAATCAATGACCTGGCTGTGCGATTTAGGTATTTTATGTTGAAGAAATAAGAAATGATAGAAAAAAAGTTTGAAGTTGTTGTTGTGAGTGATAATAATGACACTATTGCTATTGAAGAAACAGACTTTTATCAGGAAATGAATAGCAATCGTATTGGAAATCTTCTTGAGGCAGCTCGAATAAAGGCTGGATTAACACAAAAACAACTGGCTGAAAAAACTGGAATAAAACAGAATATGATTAATGATTATGAGCATGGGAAAAGAAAATTATCTTTAGCGATGGCTGAAAGGATTTCAAAAATTCTGAATATTAATCAGAATCATCTGATTGAAACTTAATTATCCGATAATGATTGAGATCAATATTTTCTCTTATTTTGATTTATATAAATTTGACTATAACCAGTGGATTTTCTATTATACATAATAGTATACTTTTGTTTTATTTAGGTGAATTTTTGAATGCACTGCCACCTGAGTAATCTGACATTGAGTTATTTGAGCGGTTTTATCAGGCGAATGCGTCTATGAAATAGTATTGGTTGAAAAAATAAATTAAATGGTTCGTTATCCAAATTTTTTAAATACTTTTTCCAAGTTTTTACAGGAGGAAATTATGAATAAGCTGTTTACTGTTTCTGTTGCAGCACTGGGCCTTGGGTTGAGTTTTATGAGTTGCGATCTGCTACCAACTGCCGTTGATGACAAGGTTTCAATCTCGATTGATGCAATCCAAACTATTGGGAGTACCGGAACGCTTGATATCAAGGGTTCTGTTGAGGGGTCGGTTGAAATTACATCTATTGAACCTAAAGTTTATGATGCAAATAATACTGATGTTACAGGAACCTTAGTTAAAATTTCTAAGAGCGTTTTACCAACAGGGAAAAAGAAAATTGATTTAAAAACTGATCTTGGCTTAAAATTAGAAATTTTATCAACCACCTGTGATGGAAGTTATACTCTCAAAATTGTAGCAATGGCTGGAACTGCTGAATCTACACAACCAGCTACTTTTACGGTTTCCGGGGTGAATGATTGCACGACACCAGTAGAAGATACGCTCACGCCAAAGCAGGTAACCCTTGGTGCTGCCGCTGCATCAGCGGGCTCCTCTCTGGATGCAGACAACATGACGGTTTATACGTCAGCGCAGGTTACAGCGGCAATTGAGCCTACTATCGATGTATGGTTTGCGGTTACAGCCGCTAATGAACCAAAATTGTATTCACCATCACTTGCCGCTACAAATAACTGGGGTCCCAAAAACTGGGCTGTTAAGAATGCAACAACATTTGTTAAAGCACCAGCTTCAGTGTCGTTTGATGCGACAAAAACACAGACTGCTATTGACGCAATCTGGACCGCTGGGGCCGCAAGTGCAGCATCATCTGTTCAGATAGCTGCTGGAGATATTGTAATTGTTAAGACCTCTACAGGAAATCGTATCCTTCAGATTGTTTCTGCTGGAACAACCACTTCAGGAACAGCGGTTATTACAGGAAAAATAAAGTAAGGGTAAAAAAGATTATTCGTTTTTGTAATGCAAAACAGATATGTCAACCGACTCGGGTTACTATCTTGACTGCAGAATAATGACGAAAATTATTCTTCAATTTTTGTAACGCATGGGTGGTGAATTCATCCATGCGTTTTTTGTTTGCAGTTGAGTGGTTTTATGAAAAAATACAACATCAACGATCAAAAATTATTGGCTACCTGGGCAGCAGATTGTGTAGAAAGAGTTCTGTCTCTTTTCGAAAAAGCATACCCATCTGACCTCAGACCGCGAAATGCCATCGAAACCTGCAGAGAATGGGTAAAAACCGGGGAGTTTATAATGTCTGCTATTCGTGGCGCGTCCTTTGCCGCGCATGCTGCTGCACGTGATGTTAAGGACAACCCGGCTGCATTTAATGTCGCACGAGCTGCAGGTCAGGCTGTTGCAACTGCACACGTCCCACAACATGCGTTCGGCGTTTTCTATGCTCTCAGAGCAATAGCCGCAGCATACCCGGATTGTGCAGAAGAAAAAGTTCTGGAAGAACGCGTATGGCAGGCACAACATATTCCAGCGCATTTACATGAGGAATATATGAAACGAGTGGTTGTTATAAAAAGAAAAAGTGGGATTTTTATCACAATTAAGAAGGATAAAGAGTTTTAGTATACCAAATCGCCTCGTGGCGTCCATATATGTTCGCGTCAAGCTATCGCCGAGTTTAGGTCATAAAAGAAATAAGAATTTTCTGGGATTTTCACCGAAGCCGGTACGGTAGGATAGACTAGGAAAACGAACATGGTTCAACCGGCACGGCCGAGCCTTTTCACTGTCAGATATCGCAATATTTGTTAATCTGCTCTCTGGGGAAACACTTTTGTAATTGCTTTATTTACAACTCCAATGACGGTTTGAAAAAATTTGCCAAACCTTAGGTTGTTTAAAAAAGTATTTTTCAGCAGGATTTGGTAAATTAATTGCACTTTGGAGGTTTGTGTGGTATTTCAATTATTAGCTCAGATGTTTCCGCTGATTGTATTTATTATTGTTGATTCATTTTGTAATGACATAAAAATATCGATAATTTCTGCAATCGTTTTTGCAGCTGGGCAACTGTTGTTTTTTTATTTAAAAACAGGTGCGTTCGACTGGTTTGTACTTCTTGATGTCGGTCTCATTGCTGGACTCGGCAGCATTTCAATAGTGTTCAAAAATGAGATGTTCTTTAAAGTTAAGCCAGCTATCATTGAGGCTGCTACGATTATTTTCATGCTGGTACTAATCTTTTCGCCTGATAAGTTTCTTCTCGACTATTTTGGTAGAATGATGCCAAAGGGGATGAGCATAAATCCTGCTGCGATAGGTGCACTTAAAAATATGCTTTTGATCATGTCCGGGTATGTAGTCGTACATATCGGAGCAGTCCTGTATACTGCAAAGTTTTCATCAAGGAAAATGTGGGCATTTGTCTCCGGACCAGGGTTTTATTTTTTGTTCATCCCCGTAATGGGGTATGTGCTTGTGAAGCGAATGAAGATGAAGAAGCTCAAGGGAAGACCGGACGGCCAGACTGTAAGACTGTCAGTCAGCCGGAATAAGAGATGATTGGGATCACATTGGCGAAAAAATGACTGAGTGACTGAGTAGAAAATGACTGAGCTGATTCGAGTGCCTTTAAGAAATCAGCCGAAAGTGTGGAGATACTATTGGAATGCGTGGTCAGCCACACTGGTTACTTCAATAAAATGCAATCTAACCTAATGAGAAATGTCAGGGCAAATGCGAAGCAATAGAACATTGCGATAGCACACTTCCGACGACACCCAATGCTTCTGGGTGTGGGTTAACAGAAGTTTAACGCTTCACAGAACCAACTCACCCACACCAAATCGCCTCGGGCGTCCATGTAAAAAAGTAAACATTCATTATTTTAATTTCAAAATAACACCAGAGCTTTTATCAGTTCCAACCGCTTTACTTTGGATATACAACCCAGGTACAGTCTGCTTAGCTTTCACAGAAACCACTCTTCCATCGAGACCGACCATCACAGCTGCGTTCTGTGACATAACAGAAAACTGTCCCTGTTTTGCTATCTGTTGTGGTCTGCGAATCGGAGATGTGTCAGATGGATCGACTATGCTATAAAGAAATTCGGATACCTTGATAATAGACATCGCAATTGTCGTCAGTGATAACCCGTGACCCTCTCCTTCAGCTGTGTAAAGAGAGTCTTTGATGTCAAGCGGTTTATGAATGCGATTGATTGTTCCGCTGCCATAAATGTAGGGGAAAAGAGGGAGCTTGAATGCATTTCCTTCTGTGTAAGGAACAACAGTGTCTGCGGTACCATGAAAACTGATAATCGGAATATCACCGGTTTGCAACCAGTTTGTATCACCAATTGCGCCACAGTAGTTAATGGCAGCTTTAAATGATGATGATTGTGTAAGGTTTTCACCTTCATCGAGTAAGCCAAGGCCGGTGGTATCAATTTTGGTAACCGCTTCAGTTTGATCCATGTATGCACTATGTACGGTGGTGACAGCACCTGCTGAGTATCCACCGCAGAACATCATTGAAGTATCAATGTGATATTGGGTTGCATTGGCTTTTAAAAAGCGGATCGCAGCTTTACTATCCTGAACAGCTCTGTATACTGCCCGGTTAAACTCCTTTTGTGATCCAGCGAGATCGGTAAGTGAGATAGCTACTCCAAGACGATAGTTAATCGAAACGGCAATATATCCCCGAAGAGCCAGTTCACTACAGAATGTCATCATCATAGTATCGGCTTTTGTACCTGTCAGAAAACTTCCACCATGAATGAGGACGGCACAGGGTCTTGCGGTATCGGGTGCTCCCGCTGGTGAATAGATATCCATTTTGAGAGAATCCAGCGTTCCCTGATAATTAGATGCAACCCGGTAAAGCACATCAGGAACAATCGTTACGTTTGTATACATTTTATTCTTTGAAACAACACCCGCGTCAGCAGATTTTCCAGACAGTATGAAAACTGTTAAAATGCACAGGAACGATACAGACAACATTCTGATTTGATTCACGATTCCTCCTTAATGGATTCTGATGTGTGGTTTTAAAATGATCGGATGGAGTTAAGATACCAGCCGGAAAATTACTGTGAAATATACATTGAATCATTGCTATTCGTCCAGAAAAAAGGATAATGAAAGGACTGAGGGACAAAATTAATCTTCGTACAGTGTTCGCGATATTCTGTGTAGGGATACGTTGCAACGTGTCATTGCGGTAATGAATAAAATAATGATTCTGGAATTTTGGATTTCAAAAAGGGTGAGGTGAATGCGGAAAAAAAAAGAAAATTTAAAAATGAAAACAATATCGAATACCGAATAACGAATCTTGAATATCGAAGTGTTGTTACACTGTTTTGTCAGGAGGGTTGTCTTCAAATACGCGTTTACTAAGTAGCAACATCAGGCTCCCCTGACAGGGGAGCTGTCACGATCGCATCGTGACTGAGGAGTCAATTCGCGAACTGCAAGAATTTTGCGGTCCTGCCTCTCCGACGACAACAAAAGTCACTAGGTGAGGGCACACTGAAGTTGACCGCTACTACTAACGGTCTGGGCCCCACCATATCGCCTCGGGCGTCCATATTGTCAATAAAAAAATATTTTCTTAACTAAACAAACTCGCCTGCAACTTGAAATGATCTTCAATGACAATACATGCCATCGATTCAATGACAGGAACGATTCGCGGACAGATGCAGGGATCGTGTCTTCCTTCAGTCCGGATTGTTACTTCATTACCACTGATATCGACCGTTTTCTGAGGGCTCGATATTGAAGCTGTCGGCTTTACAGCTGCCCGGAAAATGATTGTCTCTCCGGTACTGATTCCACCGATTATTCCGCCGGCATTATTTGTCTTAAAACCATTTTTATTCATATTGTCATTGTGCTGGAGGCCGGTCATTTCGGCGCATTTGAAACCAGACCCGATCTCAAACCCCTTGACAGCTCCAAGACTCATGATCCCATGTGCAAGCTCTGCTTCAAGTTTGTTAAAGACCGGTTCGCCAAGCCCGGGCGGGACACCATCGATGCGGCATTCAACAATCCCACCGACACTGTTGCCTTCATCACGAAGCTTCTCTATGAGCTTGACCATCTCTTTTGATGCGTTCAGGTCGCAGGCACGTACGGGGTTTTGCTCAATAACATCCAGGTTTCGTTCGGTGCATGTAAGTGAGCCGATCTGGATGGTGTATGCAGTGACCTTCACGCCACGCTGTTCGATAATTTTGCGCGCAACGGCACCTGCTGCTACTCGGGCTGCGGTTTCTCTTCCGGAAGCTCGCCCGCTCCCGCGATGATCCCGGATGCCATATTTCTCAAGATAGGTAAAATCGGCATGACCCGGCCGGAACATATCCTTAATATCAGAATATGCCTGGGGACGCGCATCTTCGTTGTAGAGTATCAGCAGCAGTGGTGTACCTGTAGTCTGCCCTTCAAAAACTCCCGACAGAATATGGACCTTATCCGGTTCGGTTCGTGGGGTTGTAATTGATGATTGCCCTGGTTTTCGTCGATCCAGCTGGATCTGGATATCTTCCTCACACAGAGGCACTTTTGGCATGACGCCATCGACAACAACACCGACAGCTCCTCCGTGAGATTCCCCGAAAGTTGCTATCTTAAATAGATGACCAAAACTATTTCCTGGCATGTAAGTATTCCTTTATTGAATTTAGAACAATTTCCGCATTTTCATCTTTCGAACCGGTTCCCAGTTCAACAATTACATCGACGATCTGCTTATATCGGGCAGTTCGGGTTGCATACAGTGCTAAAAATTTCTCAAATGGGTCCTCTCCCGTAAGAAAGGGTGGAAGTCCTTTTTTTTCGATTCTTCGAAATAACTCTTCAGGGTTGTTGTGAAGAAAAACTTTTATGGTATCAGGGGGGATTATTTCGATAGCTTCTTCGTTATCGATGATACCGCCGCCGGTGGACAGGATCCAGGGGGCTGCCCGGTTTTTCAAATAGGTATCGAGGCACTGTTTTTCAATGGTAAAAAATCTGGAACGTTCCTCAAGATGGTAGAAATCGCGTATTGATGCTCCGGTGAGGGCTCTGGTTTGAATTTCAATGCTGTCATCAAGATCATGAAACGGCCAGTTCAGAATCTGGGATATTTTTTTGCCAATGGAGGTCTTTCCAGAGTGTTTTACGCCAAAAAGTATGATTTTTTGTGGTTCCAACATAGTGTGATTCTTTTTCTCCGTTATTATTATAAAATGATCATTTTTCTCTGAATGAGCAAATGATAAATTTTTGATTGTTGCAACCGGGAGTATTTTCAACTATCTTTAAGTAGTAAAAAAAAGGGAGGAAGTCCTCAAAAAAAAAAGGGGGCACATATGGTTAATGTATTAGTTGCTGATGATGATTTCGACTCTTATAAGCTGGTAAATGATATCCTGGAGATTAATTTCAGGGATGTTCAGATTGAACGAGCACTGAACCGGCAGAGCCTGTTTTCAAAACTGCAGCAATTCGATAAACAATATGATCTGATTCTCCTCAATCCGGATCTTGAAGATAGTGATAGATTTGAAATTATCGAAAAAATCCGCCAGATCAATGAAGACCTTATCGATCGGATTGTTTTAATCGGCAGTGATTTTTCCACAGATTCCTTTCCTGATGAAATGTATTATATCACCAAACCTTTTTCTCTCGATTGCTTTGGTGAAGTAGTCAAAAAAGCATGTTGCAGAGCGTAAAATTGACCAGATGACATTTTCACCAACACTCTCTATCTGTATGATTGTCAAAAATGAAGCTGCGATCCTCGGTCGCTGTTTAAAGTCAATCGCAGCTGCTGCAGATGAGATTGTTGTAGTGGATACCGGATCAACCGATGATACTATTGCGATTGCCCGATCGTTTGGTACGAAGGTCATTGAAGAGCTATGGCGAAACGATTTCGCATTTTCCCGAAATGTATCACTTCAACATGCAACTTCATCATGGATATTGTGGCTTGATGCCGATGATATTGTTCCTGAGGTTTCATGTGAGAAAATAAGGGCGTTGAAAACCGAAACACCGGATAAGGTGTATGGCTTTACCATAAGAAATCAGCGGCCGGGAAATACCGGTACCGAATTTGTTCAGGCCAGAATGTTTCCCAATAATCCTGCAATCCGTTTCGAACGAAAAATTCATGAGCAGATGATGCCCAATGCGTTGCGAATCGGGTTGAAACTGCAAAAAATTGATGTTGTGATCGAGCACCACGGGTATGCCGCACCGGAAGTCTTAAAAGTGAAAGCTTCACGAAATCTACAGTTATTGCTTGATGAATACAAAGTTCATGGCCCTGATGCGGTCACTGCACTGGAGATAGGGGATTCGTATCAATTGACTGAGCAGGATGATGAAGCCTGTCTCTGGTATCAGGCGACTATAGAGATTCCCGGATGTGTGAGCAATGCGCCGGCGCTTGCCAGTCAGGCGTATCTGGGGCTTGGGACGATTGCTAACCGTAAAGGGATGCACCAGGATGCGAAACAGCATCTTGAAATGGCACTGAAATGTTCGCCCTGGAGACCGGATGTCTATTACAGTCTTGCTGTGGCTGATGAAATGACTGGGGATATTCCCGCTGCAATTGCACATCTTCGTGAGCTTCAGTTGCTTAAAGAGGAACCGGGACAGGTTGGTGTTGATTTCAGAGGCGCGAAACTGAAAGGGTATCTTCGACTGATACGGATACTTGCCGAAAATGACAGGCTTGAAGAGGCATTTGCTGCAGTCAATGAATCGTTAGCTGTCTTCCCACAACGGGCTGAACTGCACCTGTTACATGGAAAACTTCTGTTGAAAAATAAAAAACTGATCGATGCGCTTCACGCATTCGAAAAGAGTCTCTCGTTTAACCGTGAAGAAAACCTCGATTCGTTTATCGGGTTATGTATCATTTACAAAATTGCCGGCGCAGGATCCAAAGTGCAGGAGACTGTTCAGGCAATCGAACCATTGTTTGGTAACCGCGACAAATACAAAGCTTTCAGAGCGTGCATTACCGAATATCCCTGCTCTGAAGATGAGAAAAATAGTTTCAATTCTGAATATCAGAACATTCGCAAAGAGTTTTTTCAGGTTATTTAATAAGGAAATATTGAACACGGAATATCGAATCTTGAATATCGAAGTAAAGAAAAAGAAGGTGCTTTTTTTCGCTTCGATATTCGATATTTTTTAATTTTGCTATATTTCCGATTCCGTTTTTTTTACATACCACTTAGTTCCGACTGAAAAAATTGATACATTCCTGACGGCTGATGACACATTGCAACATGTCTTTTTGTTGACATGGCATAAACTATGTAGCGGAATAATCCGGTTTTTTAGTCAGATCTTGTCCAGACTGGATCAAATACATATTTTTTGAACATGCTTTTTAGATTTTGCCTCTACGGGTTTCTTAAGAACCAGCAATACTATGATCCTTTTATAATTCTTGCATTCAGAGAAAAAGGGCTTTCTTTCTTTATTATTGGTGTGCTGCTGGCGTTTAAAAACGTCTGTTCCAATGTTCTTCAGGTGCCAACAGGTATAATTGCAGATACATGGGGGCGTCGTCGTTCGATGGTTCTTTCCTTCTCTGCGTATATTGTTTCGTTTGTGATGTACGGAAGCAGCCGGAATCTTCAAGTGCTTTTTATTGCCACATTGTTTTTTGCAGTAGGTGATTCTTTCAGATCAGGGACCCACAAAGCGATGATCTTCTCGTGGCTTCAGCACATGGGAAGAGAGAGGGAAAAAACCCGATTTTACGGACTCACCCGTTCATGGAGTCAGTTAGGGGCCGCGCTCTCAGTAGTTATTGCAGCTGCAATCGTATTTACATTGAAAAAATATTCGCTGATTTTCTGGCTTTCTGCGATTCCGTATGTTGCCGGGATTATCAATATTCTGGGCTATCCTCCATTCCTTGATGGTGAGAGAAAACAGCAACTTACTTTGAGCTTTGCCACTAAAGAGCTGTACCATGCCATAGTGGATTCATGGCGAAATATTCCGCTGCGCAATCTGTTTACAGAATCGATGGTTTTCAAAGGGAGTTACACTGTTGCAAAACAATATCTGCAGCCTTTACTGAAGAATGCTGCATTATCGTTACCGCTACTGCTGGCATGCACCGATGAGCAGCGCTCTGCAGTTCTTGTGGGGGCCGTGTATTTTGTTCTATACCTGTTATCAAGTCATGCATCACGCTCCGCACATAGAATCAGTAGCTGGTTTGGCGGGGAGATGAATGCATCACGCATTCTGTGGCTCATGCAGCTCGCTTGTTTTCTACTTATTATTCCAGCGGTTTTGTGGAAAAATGGTTTTACGGCAGTGCCCTGTTTTCTGGTAATTGCAATTATGCAAAACACGTTCAGACCAGTATATATGAGCCGACTCGATGAAGTATCAGATGCAGACCTTGGTGCGACCATATTATCAATTGATTCTCAACTGGAGTCTCTATTTGTCATGGTGGCTGCACCACTGGTCGGGTTCGCAGTCGATCATTTTGGACTTTGGCCAGTCGGCTTGTTCGGCAGCTTTTTTGCCGCTGTGATATTGCTTTCTCTTCACCAGTGGCGATCGTTAAAAAAGGAAATATCGAATACGGAATAACGAATCTTGAATATCGAAGTAAAGAAAAAGAAGATGCTTTTTTTCGCTTTGATATTCGTTTTTTTTCCAATTTTTGATATTTCTCCTATTCCGTTTTTTTTACATACCACGCAGTTTCGGTTGAAAAAATTGATACATTCCTGATGATATATAGCAAATTGTCCTTACATTACTATCGCAGAAATTGTCTGGCAATCTTTTCCATCCAGTTACTTTGTCATTTTTCTTCTTGTCCCCCCGTCTCCCAGTCCCTTTGTCGCCCCGTCATTCTCAAAAACCCCTTGCCTTCCCCCTCTACTTAATAGTATTTACCTATAAAGTGTCCCTTGCAGTTACATGTTGCCGGATCAAGTTGTCCAGTTCGACAAAAAAGATCCCTTACCGATAGTCGACTGCTCAGTTTAGTTTTGATCTCAATTGTTCCTGCAGGGTTTGCGGGATTGATGTTTTGTGGAGATGGTTGAGATTGTGGGTGGTTGCAGATTTAGAAGGGAGCTTGGTTTTAAAAAGAATGAACGATATTAATGGTGTGGAACGCGAACTTTTGGCCACCTTCAGGACCGTTGGTCTAAATATTCTGCTGTAATGAAAAATAAAATGAATGCATTAAAATTTAAGAGCACTATCAAATAAAATGAGAAAAAGAAATGTTTTAGTAATAATATTACAGCAGAATAAATCGACCAATATATATAAAGGCCTGAAAGTCAATAAAAAAATAGTATCCCCTGCAGCTCAAAATTTAGCTGCAAGATGTAAATGTCAATGCGCAACTACCACTATGCAGCAACCGTTAGGAGTAATTCCACCACAATAAATCAGGAGGGAAAATGATAGAAAAATTGGCTTATTCAATAGGAAGAAAAGATGAAGAACCAAATATTGGACTTGCATTAGATTTAATAAAAACAAAAGATCATAATGGTATAAATGAAATAGTTAATGGCTTAAACAATGCAAATGAACAGATAGCTAATGATTGTATTAAGGTTCTATATGAGATTGGCGAACGAAAACCAGAATTTATTTCCAAATATGTTGATGTTTTTATCAGGTTATTAAAATCAAGAAACAACAGGTTAGTTTGGGGTGCGATGACAGCTCTTTCGAAAATCGCATCGATAACACCACAGGAAATTTATAATAATTTAGAAACCGTAAAAAAAGCTTATGAAAATGGCAGTGTAATTACAGTTGATAATAGTATTAGCGTGTTTGCAGAACTGGTAAAGGCAGGGTCTAAATATTCACATAAAGTTTTTCCAATAATAATTAAACACCTGGAAACATGCAGATCCAAAGAAGTTGCTCAGCACTCAGAGCGAGCATTTGTATGCATTACAAATATTAATTCGGAACTTTTCAAGAAAACATTAATAGAAAGATGCGTGGTATTAACAGTTTCACAAAAAAAACGAGTTGATAAATTGCTGAAAAAAATCGAAGAGGGGCGCTACAGCTCCTAACAGTGACCAGCCAAAATGCCTGCCGCAGCCCACTGTATGCAATACCAGTTTGCCCTTAAGGAAAAAGATGCGCGCGAAAAAAATACTAACAGTAAAGATATTGGAATAGAAATATGAAAGCAATTTTAATTCAAGTTAGAATATTATCCAATTTCTTCTTAATTTGTCGCCACCGAAAGAAATATTACAGAAAGGGAAATTACTATGAAATTGAATTATGTGATTATTTATGTTGAAACTGCTGAAAAGGCAACTGTGTTCTATTGCCGGAGGAACAATGTCCACGCTGGCCCACCGTTGATAGGTGCCAGAGCCGTCCTCGTACCTTTTGGTTAGAGTGTGATTATTCTAAGTAACACACGTTTAGGGTTAACAAAACAGGACCAGAAGTAACTCCATACTCCCGCCGGAATCCGTTTTCGGCAAGCCGATCGCAAAAGGGGCCTATGAGAGTACGGTGTAAGATCGTGGGAGAAACGAAAGAATAATTAAAAGGAAAACAAGTGATGATATACATGTTGGTTTGATCGCTGTGGGGGATTTTAATGTTGCATTGACTGTGAAAGAATCTATCTCAAAAGGTATTTCATTTGAAGATGCGGCAAAAAAGTATTCAATGGGACCAAATGGGAAAAATGGTGGTGATATAGGATACGTAAATCCAAAAGATTTAGATAAGAAAATCGCTGATAAATTAATCGAATTGAAAGGAAACGAAATCAGCGATATTATTAAAACAGGTAATGGATATATGATTGTAAAGAGATTAGAATAAAATATGCGCGTAAAAAGAAAAATTACAAAAACTAAAAATGGGCTGGCTTGCTACGGACAAACAACAAAACAATTGCGCTGCGCTCGCAAAGTTTCGCTTGGCTTTCGGCATATTTACAAATTTGATAGTAGTCCTTTTTATGCTTACAATGTTTCGTGGGAAGATTTAATAGAAGCTATTAATGAAAATGAAGAAAAATTCCCAGTTTTTCAACGTGTTATCGAAAAATCTGGTAATCGAACTATAAGAATCTGTTTTAAAGAACCAGTTGATGAAAACAGTATTTTATTAAAAAAATTAGTAGAAATGGGATGTTCTTTTGAAGGCTCAAATTCCGTTTCCTTTTCTATTAATATACCGAGAGAAATAAATTTAAAGAATATAAGTCAGTTTTTAATATCTCAGGAAATAGAATGGGAATATGCTGATCCAGCTTTCACCTCTTTATTTCCAGAAAAGAAATAGAAACGCTCACGGAAATGAGAGGCGGTGTGGCAATAAGATCGCGATTGCCAACAGACAAACAACATATATAGAAGGTTGTAAGTTAGTAAAAAAATACTATCCCTGAAGCTTTAAATTTACAAGAGATTTTCACCTATCTTTCCTCGTTGCAAATTCGTAATTACCGCTGCTTGAATGCAATGGTGCATCTAACTCATATTTTCCTTCAGTGCAAGGCTGGTGTTTCCTTGCAAAACAGGCAGAAGCGGAAGCGGCGGGACTTTGTTCCTGCCGTTTCTATTTTAATGTAGTCACTTTTGGAATTGATCTGTTTGGAATCATAGGAATTGAAGGAAGAAACAATGCTGTTCTGGCAAAATCTTCGATTTAAAAACTTTGTAAGAAATCTTAAACAGTATCGAATCAGACCAGAAGGAAAAATAAACTGCTTATACAAAAGGGGTTTTTAAAAAAATTGATTGCCTCTAATAGTATTATGCAATGGTAGTATTTCCTTGCAAAACGAACATGAATTATGTTTATTGTACCATTTTTTTTTGAAAAATCCCCAAAAAACCTTATATTATAGAGATATTGCTGGTTTGGTGTCGCCATCAAAACAGGGTGGTTCTGCCTGGTTAAATGCAATTACATTTGCTGGTACAGAGATACCCTCGTGGACAAAAAATCAATCTAAAATGACGAAATTGGTTTCCGTACAATACATTTTTCCACTATTTGGGAGGTTTGTTTTATGTGCATACGGGTATTGTTCTGTATGGGGCTGTTTTTGGTGCTGTCTGCTCAAGCACAAACAATCAATTTACGCGGAATAGTTTCGAACAAAGCCGGGAAACCAGTAGCTAATGCTGTCGTTTCGCTTGTCCGGCAAGGTCTGAAAAGTACCACCGGGGCTGATGGTGCTTACTCCATCTCAAAGGCGACGTCAATTCAATCATATTTTTTACCTCCGGCTAACGACAATGTTGCTCTGGAAAACGGACTTTTAAAAATCAGCCTGGCAGGTGAGGGTGTGGTGAATGTCAGGATATTTGACATTAAGGGAACACTTTTGTGTTCAGAAATGAAGCAAAAAGCATCTCCGGGTAATTATAATCTCAATTTAGAAAAATACAGTGTCGCATCAAATCTTCTTGTTGTTCAAGCTTCAATTAATGACAGGGAGGTATCATTCAGGTATATTCCGAATTCAAATGCAAAGAGTATGATAAAAACATCTGGTACTTCAAATCCTGTAAATACTAAATTATCCAGGATATCTGTTGTGAATGACTCACTCAAAGTAACTGCTACCGGATATTCAACTTATGCACTATCCATTCAAAATTATGACACAACAATCAACATTGTACTCGACAGTTCCGGAGCTGCAGGTCTCAGTAGAGGGTGTGGTACAACACCAACATTGTTAAAAAGCACTCCACCGCCCAATACTAAGATGAATTATAACTATGTTACTATCCAGGGAAAAAAACGTCAGTACCTTCTCTGGTATCCTGATAACTATGATAACACTCATCCATATAGGTTTATTATCTGTTATCACTGGTATTCCGGGAGTGCGGAGCAGGTCTTTGATTGCAAAACTGAAAAAATGTCTTGTTACACAACGCAATCTTCCTTTTTTAATCTCATGAATCTTGCTCATAACACAACGATATTTGTTGCACCTGATGGTCTTGATGCAGGTTGGGCAAATACAAATGATCGAGACCTTGAGTTTACCGATTCGATACTCGCTCAGGTGAAAAGGAATTTCTGTATTGATACTACCCGTATCTTTGCATGCGGGTTCAGTTATGGTGGTGCCATGTCGTATGCAATTGCATGCAGTCGTGCACCAGTATTCCGGGCTGTAGCTGTATATGCTGGTGGTGCGCTGAGTGGTGGTACTGATCTAAAACTGCCAATTGCATATTACGCATCTCATGGTCTTGATGATTCGGGAATTGATAATGGACGTAAAGCTCGCGATCATTTTGTTGAAATTAACGGTTGTACACCTCAAACTCCGATGGAGCCAACTAAAGGAAGTGGTAAACATATCTGTACCAAATACTCCGGGTGCTCCGCCGGACACCCGGTAGAGTGGTGTGCATTTGATGGGGGACATGATCCATCACCCAAAGACCGGGGGCAAACTTCAACCTGGAACGCACCTGAAACGTGGAGTTTCTTTACACAGTTTTAGTTGAATTTGATAAAAGATACGGAACTTTTAAGTGTTCCCCTTGGGTGAATCGGTTGAATTGATTCAAAAACCGTATGGCATGGTCCACTGGACCATGCTTACTAATTGTATCAAAAACCCAGATAATGCATTGCTTCACTTTGTAAGGCTTATTCAGTAATAGTCAAGGCTTTTCGCATGCATTTTTCTTTTGATTTAACAATAACCTGATATGCCCCACAAGCTGGTTTTACAATGTGTTTTAATCATAATACGGTTCTGATGAGCAGGCACACTGACTTTATTGAGGATCATTCCTTTCAGATCTATTATAGAAACTTCGGTAGACGATTCATTGTTGTAATGCAGATCGATGGTAAAAAAGTTATTTATCATTGCGACAGAAAAGAAATTCTGAATAGATGCAGCTAATGCGGGTTTTACAGCTGTAGCTGTACTATTAAATTGTTCCGGCGGGAGTGTGAAGTCCAGTGTTGTGCCACAGTTTGGAGATATTTCTCTTACCGGCAACCACAAAGGATATAAATCCGGTTGATGCAATTCCTATTCTCTTCGAGAGCCATCGGTAAGAGAAAAAAGTGTTTTCCCTTTTTTTCTTTTACAGACCTCTTTTAAAAGGTCTCGATTGCATTCAGGGCATTATAGATGAATCTGGTACTTTCAGAAAGCGGACTTTGATTCACTGGGCTACTATTTCAAACTTCATGTGATTTGACTATGGCTGTGGGCATATAGTATGATTTAATCTTTCAACTTCATCAGGAGTACTATGCATCAGGAACAGCGACATCATCTCGGCTTTCCGGAAATGGATTCACAGCACCAGTATTTATACCAGCTCTTTGACTCGATCGAACCGGTATTCGCATCGGGTGAAAAAGGCCGCGCGGAGAAACTGATTCGTGAGATTGAGCACTATATAATGTTTCACTGTGAATGTGAAGAGCATCTCATGCGGATGTATGGTACCCCCAGCTTTGCGGTGCATCAGTCTGACCACGAACGCATGCAGCAGAAGTTGCTTCAGTTCCTCGATGACTACGAAGCGGGTAACCTAAATCATACGGCGATGCGGATTTTCTTTACCGGATGGCTGATGGAGCACAGTCTGCTTAGTGATAGTGAGTATGTTAAGTGGATTGTGGAACATCGTCAAAAATTGTAGTCCTGTATAATTTTATTTATTGGATGTGGTATTCAATTGAAAATGATACTGAAGATTATTTAGACTTTTATTACCGTCCCAGAATTTCACTGTTCATCGGAAACATTTTTTTCCTGAATGCATCAAAAACCTTTAGTTTACCGCGTAAAATGGGATATAACGGTTTGTATGTGGGGGGACAACTATTCTTGGATTACCTATGGGGAATTATATTGATTGATGATTCCATACTTTCTAACTTGAAAATTCATTCTATGGAATCTGAAATTTCTGGAAATCTTCCGATTGCATACAGGGGAATGTTTATAAATTTATCATTTTTTTCGAAATTCCGGGGTGAACAGCGGAAAATGTACTCAGGTTTGAATTTTTCTTCGTAAATCCAGAGACTTTTGATATTCCTTTTTAAGCCACTTTTTACTTCGAGTGGAAGGATTTTTTGATCATATTCAACTAAAAAATCCACCTCCGCGACACCGTTACTTAACCAATATGCAAGCTTATTTTCGGTTTTCGGGGCAAGTTCTGTCGCCACAAAATTCTCAGTAAATGCACCATTGTACTCTGAGAATATAGTATTGTCAAGCAATGCGTTTTTTGGTGGAATATTCAGCATTGCTCCAAGTAAACCGCAATCTAGGCAGTAAACTTTGAATCTACTTTGGTCCATAAATCCGGATATCGGTAGCTTAGCAGTGGTTACACAGTTGGATACATACAATAATCCGGCACTTCGAAGCCACTCGACTGCTGATTCAAACTGTGAAGCTCTTCCCCCTTTTCTAGCCTCTGAATACTTGAACTTTTTGTTTTCTCGTGCAAGTTGTGCAGGTATCGATCGCCAGATTTCAGAAACGCGAATCGATTCTGTCGGACTGGTATACTTGGAGTAATCACGTTCGTAAGCTTGAAGAATATCCTTTTGAAGTTCTCTTACAAGAAGAAGGTCTTTAGTTTTGAGATATGTCGAAACGACTTCGGGCATACCACCTGTATAATAGAATATCCTGAGCAGATCGGTTAATTTGCTATGTAAAATTTCTGGAACTGATTCAATCGGCTTATTATCAAAGAGTGTAGAAACCAGCAGATCTTCATTTTGTGCTTTAAGGAATTCAAAAAATGAAAGAGGGTAGAGGTGTAAAAAATGAACTTTTCCTACAGGAAAACTTGTTACTTTCCCAACGCTTACTCCAAGGAGCGATCCTGCTGCAATGACATGATGTTCTGGTGTCTGCTCATAAAAATATTTTAGACTTGTTAACGCCCTGGGACACACCTGGATTTCATCAAAAAACAGGAGCGTACTTCCTGCAGTGACTGCTTTGGCAGTGTAAGCAGAAATAAGTTGGATCAGTTTTGCTGGATCCAGATCACCAGTAAACAATTTTTTCAACTCAGGATTTTCTTCAAAATTCAGATAGAGAGTGTTCTGGTACTCTTTTTCTCCAAACGATCTAATCAGATACGTTTTACCAACCTGCCGGGCACCCTGAACAACCAGCGGCTTACGTAACTGGCTACTCTTCCATGATTTAAGTTTTTGATATGCTGTGCGTTCCATAGCTATCCACCACTCTCCAATTTAATTACTAATAAGAATCCGGATCCCTGAACATTGAACCCTGAACGATATAATATAATTTATGTTAGAAAAAATGTAATATATTGCAAAAATTATGTCATAAAAAGTGCAAATTTTTATATTATTTATGTCATAAATAATGTAAGCTGAGAAGTGGTTTTAGTATTTTGGTAGAAAATAGAATTTTTTAAAGCATCATAAATGCTTGCGACAATCAAAATTATATATTTAATAGATCGTAAGCTCTGAAATGGAAAATTAATCCGGAGGATATTGAATGAAGTTGTATTACCTGCTAATGATTCTTACACTGTTATTTTACTGCAGCAAAAAAGTGGTTAAGGTTGCACCTGAATCGGTGAACACCACCGAAGAAACGCCTGTTTCGCCATCAACAACCCCGAAACCTTCTGTTGAGTCTCGTGAACTCAATCTGGAAGTGCATATTGATCAGGAATTGGAAAAATTAAAACGTGAGCCATCTGAGGATCCGGCAGAAGACCGATCTGTTGCGTCTGAACCCGCAAGAAATGTCGATGATAATAGAGATGTCGAGGAGATTAAAAGTAGAATTGCTGGACTTGAGAGAAACAAGTCGGAGGCGGTTAGGAGTGGTAGAGGTACTTCAGCTAAATCAGCATCTGCAATATCTCGTTCTGAAAGTATTGGTACTGAGATTGAACGTTTAAAAACAGAGCTGGAAAAGTCAGAAAAACTACCGACTCAAAGATATGCGAATGCATCAACTGTAAAAGCCGCAGCTCACGACGACAACGAAGAGTTTGCTGCATATCAGAAATATTGCAGTAGCAATCAATTCCCTTTAAATGCTAAATGGAAGATCGATGAGCGTTACATTTTGAAAGTCGTTGACAAAAACGACAAGCCAATGTCCGGAGTTACCATTGAAATCAAAAAACGGAAAAAAAGTGTCTGGAATGCGTTAACTCCGGCAAGTGGTGAAATTGTCATATTTCCCTATATGGATTTCGGTAACGAGTATTCGTCAATTCGCGATTATTCTTTGAAAATAAATGGGAAAAACTATTCTATTGAGCCCGGCCAGGATGCATATATTACTGTTAAATTACAAACTGAACCGGCAGTGCGCACCAGTATTCCTTTGCAGATCTGTTTTTTACTCGATGCAACCGGAAGTATGGGTGATGAGTTGCAGATTTTAAAAGATGTGATCTTCTCGATTCATTCACGCCTCCTCGCTCATCCGGCGCATCCGCAAATCGAGTTTGCGGTTGTTGCCTACCGTGATCGCGGTAGTAAATTTCTGGTAAAAGGATCTCCATTTACAACAGATATTGATACATTTCAGTTACAACTGGAATCAATTACTGCCGCAGGCGGTGGTGATGAACCTGAAGATCTGGACGCCGGTCTTCAGTATGCCATGGATTCTCTTGCGTGGGCGGATGATGCTGCAAAATTTACATTTCTTATTGCTGACGCACCTCCACATCTCGATTATAATTACAAAAAGGATTATATGTGGGCAGCTCGAATGGCTCGTGAACAGGCAATCATGATAACGCCAATAGGCGCATCGGGACTGAAACCACTTGGTGAATTTATATTCAGGCAGCTAGCGGTTTTAACAAATGGTGAATTTGTATTCTTAAGTTACGGTGAAAAAGGGGAGAGTAATGGTGCTGGAACGGTAAGTGATCCGGGAAAAGTGAGTCATCACACCGGAAGTAACTACAATTCGCGTCGCCTTGATGATATAGTGCTTGATATTATTACGAAAGAACTCGGGTATCTGGTCAGCGATCCAAAACTGGTTATGGAAAACAGAAAGCCGGAAGATGAAAGTGATTTTCTCGAGCTTCGTTTGACAGATCTTATTCAGCAGGTGTTTCGATCGAATCTGCCACTTCAGGGGAAAACTGTTGCTCTGGCACCATTCTACGCTGCAGATACAATGCTTAAAGCAACATCAGAATTTCTCTGGGAATCGGCATTGGAAAAAACAATACAAGTTGCTCCTGTTAAGGTTCTTGAACGGGGACGACTTGAAGAACTATTAAAAGAAAATGCACTGGAGTTAACTGGACTGACTGTAGAAAACCCTGATCCCAAAATCGGGAAGATGCTTAG
Source organism: Chitinispirillaceae bacterium (assembly GCA_050301235.1). GTDB lineage: Bacteria > Fibrobacterota > Chitinivibrionia > Chitinivibrionales > Chitinispirillaceae > JAFGIN01. Next base: position 26,419 of record JBNKZD010000035.1, read on the forward strand.
CGCTGATTTTATGACATTCGGAAAGGTGCAGTATATTGGTGCTGTTCGCGTGTGCCATATGCGTCTGGTTGATTGTCAGACCGGAAGTGTTTTAAGTGCTGCGAGGATTAAATTATGATCATTCCTCCCCATTCTCAATCATCCCTTTAAACCATTTTACATCAAACTTTGGATTGATATACTCCTTCACAAACTGATCAACTTCTGCATACTCTTTGTCGCTGATTCTTCCACGCAACCCTTCAGTGTACACTCGATGGCAGTTGCTTGGAATACCCAGAAACAGAAGATCCAGCCAGCTTTCACAGTTGCATATTGTCGAACAGGAAAAATCCGGTTTGTCTGAAATCGCATTTGAGGTCATCTTTTTTACACGATCGAAAAGATTCGGGAATTTACCGGTGGTAAGAAATCGTTTGAATTTATTGGCGAAAAAAGCCGGATCGGCGGGGACATTCATTGCGCATGATGATAGCGCGCCGGTGGTTTCCATTCGAAGGGTAAAGAACTGGTTATAACATGAAATTTTCTTGAAAGTTTCATGTCTGAGGATAGTATCGAACACATGGATAATTTTATATCCTTCGTTTCGAAGGTTGTCAAAGGTTCTGACAAACGCTTCATACATGCCTTTATGCGCAAGAATCGAGATATCTCCATCGGGGGGCATCACTGGCATGAATGAAAGTTGGAGGTCGGGGGCGAGCTTTGTTGCATTTCGAACCAGTTGATCAACATGTGGGGCATTTACTGTTGTGACAACACAATTTATGATAACCTCGACATTATGTCGTTTCGCATCAGGCATGATCGCAGCTACTTTCTCAATCACCCGATCTCCATCAATGCCTCTGTTTGATCGGTTAATGTCTCCCGGACCATCGAGACTGATCACCAGCCGGTCGATCCAGGGGAAGAGTGTTGCAGCTTTTGAAAGATTTGTTCCGTTGTGCACAACCCGGATAAACGGGTCCCATCGTTGTTGTATTGTTTTGAGATATTTTGGTAGAGCTGTAACCAGGGTGGGTTCACCACCAGTGATATTCAGGATTTTTGGACGATATTGAGCAAGTTTGTTGATAATATTTTCATAATCAATGGTCTCATTATAATCTGGCCGGTGATTCACGCTGTGGTCACAGTACACACAATTCAGGTTACAACGGTCGGTGACTCTCCAGGTGACTATCCATCCGAAATTTTTGTGTCCCATACTATTATCCAAATATTTATTTAATTAAAAAATAATCGAGGTAATTGCAAAAGTATTCTGTGATCGTACCCTTCAAAGAACCTCCGGGTATGTTTTTTATTAAATTCCACTCCCTGAGGCTTTCGAAGGGAGGTGATAGAGAGAGTATTACAATTACCTCTATTGTTATATTTTAAAATAGAACATGCTCAAATCAGGTGGCCAGAATGAAACATTAATTCACACAAATCGAAGTAGATACCAGTATTTCATTGCAACCATCTTCCTTCAGACTTCATATTTCCAATTATAATGATGTATATTGAACCATTATGCAGAAAAAAGAAAAGAAACAAAAAAAAATATCTGATGGCATGTCATTCCTCGACCATCTTGAGGAGCTCAGATGGCGGGTTATTAAATCACTGATCGCTGTGGTTCTCTTCGCAATCCCCTGCGGAATCTATTGGCAGCAGATTATTGACGTTATAATGATTTACCCGCTAAACGGAATAACTCCGCGTCCTCAGCTTGTGTACACCAATCCAACTGAAACGGTGGTATTGAGTATTAAGATTGCCATTTTTGGTGGATTGATAGCATCATCTCCGGTTCTTTTTTATCAACTATGGCGATTCGTTGCACCTGGTCTTTACATAAACGAGAAACGAATCATCCTCCCTTCAGTGATCATCTCCACGTTCTGTTTTCTTTCGGGAATTACCTTTTGTTACATGACTCTGCCGCTGGTGTTAAAATTCCTGAATGCATTCGGCGCCGGCACTCTTCAGGCAATGTACAAAATTGATGAATACTTCTCTTTTCTTCTGAAACTGAGTATTGCCTTCGGAGTTGTTTTTGAACTTCCGGTAATCTCATTTTTACTTGCACGGGCGGGCATTATCACAGGGGCATTCCTTATTAAAAACATCAAGTATGCCATTGTGGTCATATTTGTAGCTTCTGCAGTATTGACTCCGCCAGATATTCTGTCTCAGACAGTTCTTGCGATACCGCTTCTGGTATTATATGGGATCAGTATAATTGTAGCATATTCTTCACAGAAGAAGAAAGGTCCTGACACATCGGAGCTTGTCAGTGACCCTCAATAGGAAATTATTTTTACTCACTTTTTAATGTCGGAACTTCATCCGGGCACCCGTCATCGTCTTTATATCCGTTCATCACTTCCTTATTTGCTGGACAGATATCTT
>JBNKZD010000036.1:0-5063 GCA_050301235.1 Chitinispirillaceae bacterium
ACAGATCCTAACCGACATCCGGTTGGTTTTGAAGATCTTACGTCGTTGTTATTTGATGGCGATTTAAATGTCGTTTACGCGGATGATGCTATTATCCATTCCGCTCGTTTGCAAATTAATGGAAGTTATAATCCTCTTCCACCGGCACAGAATGTTGATGAACCGGGTACGTTCGAAATGTTGATTGCGGGAATGTTTTTGGTAATATGCATTGTGATGATCAGGAATAATTATAGAAATAAATTCTTTATGATTGGATGAGAAACATGCTAAACATCTTTCAATCTGCCTTCCAAAAAACACACTCTCGTTACTGTAAAATCCTCAACAACTATTACCCTGCACATAAAAGCGCAGGGTTTACCGAAAGAAATTTGACCGGTAATTTCGTTTATAGTCTGGAGCAGTTGTTAGGAGAAAATGCGATATCATGGTTTGAAGCACAAATAAATCTGGATAACCGGAGAGCATATCGATGCGGTTGTATTCGATTTGGAACGTAAGCACACAATACTCATAGAAGCAAAACGATTTTCAAATCCCGGTAAGAAAATTATTGAGGCAAAGGCAGATATCGCGCGGTTGAAAAATCCGGAGAACCACACAATACTCGAACGAGAACTTCGCGATGTGACAATAGAATCTCGTTACGGGATACTACTTGCAGATGTCTGGCTTGAGACAAAAACGAAAAATGAGATTTTTACTACCTGGCCGGATTGTATTTGTGAAAGGGGTGAAGTGTTGTGGTCTGGCAAGTGTGGATTCGGGGGGTTGGAAATTGATGGGGAATGGAAGATGTGGTATAATTTGTTAATTGCGGCTTTTAAGGTGTAACATTTTTAAAGACAATGATTGTACAGGATAAAAAAATGAGAATGGAAATTTATAATCTATCACTAAAAGCAGGATGTTTTAGATCGCTTTTTGTTTACCTTTTTGTCATTGTATGTAATGTTTATGCATCACCGGAGTCACCATCTTATATTGGTTCCTGGTCTTTTGATTGTTCGGCTTGTATAAAATTTGAAAGTAATAATCAAACTTTTTTAGCTGCAGGTGTGGGAACCTATTTTGTTGTGTATTCGATTGATTCAAAGGGACAGCTGAAAGAAAAAACAAGACTGTTTTTTAAATCAAAAATAATTGCACTATGCAATGATGGGAAATACTTTTATCTTTATACTGAAAATAAAAAGTTAGCGATTGTCCTACTTGAGAATTCAACTTTATATGAATGTTCTTCAGTACCAGTGGGAGAGAATTTAAATTTCTGGGGGGCAAGTATATGTAAATATAATGATAAGATAATTATAGGTGGTACCTATTTTTTTATGATTTTTGATGTTGCTGATCCCAAACAGCCAAAGTTCTTATTCACAACGAAATGTGAGGCATACCTTAATGTTAGTAATATGGTGTTAGCAGGTGACTCTTTATACGCTGCAACAATCAGTCCATTACATTTGGTTATAACCGATAGTGCGTGGCCACAAATTAACTTACCAGTTGTTGGACTGGAGCAGAAGACGATTTGCCGCAATGGCAATACCCTATATTCACACGATGATACAACTTTAACGGTAAGAGAAAGAGGTACTTTAAAGCATAAGGATAGCACATATACTTTAAGAATGCCGTATAGACAGTTGGAAGTAGTAGGAGTTTACCGAAATAATATTATCGCCCATAAGAACCCTAAAAAGATTTGTATACTGCAAAAAAACCCAGGCGATTCGCTTTTTTGCAGTGATACATTGAGTGTCCCTGGAATGACCAGTTCAATTGTTACCTGGAATCGTTTTATTTATAGAGCTAACAGGTTTAATTGTTTTGATGTTTTTGATGGAAGTAAAAAACCATGGGGAAAAATCAGCACACTTGATTCTCTCCGATATGGTGGCATATTGGATTATGAAATTATTGATGGTAAACTATATACTCTTCAGCAGGATGGCTTGATCCATATACTTAAAATTTCAGATTCTGGAACATTGAATAAGGTAGCTACAACTGGAATAAGTGATACATCATTTATCAGTTTTACCATGGCAATTATGGAAAACCGGTTGTATGTGTTAAGTAGCCATAAAAGGGGTAGAGGGATTAATTTAACTGAGTACAAAATTTTACCAGATGGATCGGCAGAGTATGTTACATCTGTATTGTTATGTCAATATTACCTTTTACCAATTGATTTTAAGAAGTATTGTTTTGCGAAGAATAAAGTTGTATTTATTGATGATTCTCACCTTACCGTTTATGATCTTATCTCGAGACGTCAATATACCTTTTCAGAAAATAAATTTATGTCAACAACTGTAAGAATCAGGACTAAGGAAAACATTGCTTATGTGTATAATTCTTATAGAGCTTATGATAGTCATGAAGATACATTATACAGCTTTGATATTGCAGACTCTGGGAAAATAAAATTGGTAAATCGTCTTCCACTGTTGAGCTTAGGAGATATCTTTTTAGGTGATAATCGTCTGTACGGTTGCGGCTCAAGGCGAGACGATGTGGTTGTTGATATTACAGATCCTGATTCTGTTGTTGAAATTGATTCTGAACCCGACACATCGTTTGTCGGTTTCGGTGCAACACAATATACGACAGAAGGTATAAAGTTGAATAATGTATTATTTACGACATGTGCAGGAGAGCGATGTATACGTATTTACGATGTAAGCAAGCCGGATACACCTGTTTACAGAAACTCATTAGTAGCTGATGGTTCATATTCAAAGCTCAGGACTGATGAAAAATACCTTTATGCAATTAAGGATAATGTGAGCATTGATGTTTTCGATTTATATAAATAACATGGAATACTTCACTCACGATGGTGGAAGGGTTGAGTGAAGAGGACTTTGTTAACACTCTTAACATGCCACCCCTACGGGGCTTAGGATCTTTTTTTAATTTTATTTCCTACAAACATGGCGGCCTTACAGGCCACAGGAAATGATAGCAATTGTTCTCTGAAATATCTCCAAAACCTCTTTTTTTATCCCAATGGGGTTCGTTGAAGCTACGGATAGCAGGCTCCAGACTGCCTGATGGCAGGTTTTTGAGAAATACTTTTCACTAGTTGAAATAATTATACCAATTACACATAATTTTTAAAAATACCTGAATTATTTTGATTGTGCAGATTGTAGATTTTCACAAGGAGTGGGCGATATGAAAGTAAAAAGAGCATCATTAGAAGAAGTACGCCAGAAAGCTTTGCCAATACTGCTGGCAGGGTATGAAAAAAGAAAATCATTAAGGTCCCCGGCAGAAGAACTTTTACGCAATCCCGAGAAGGTAGCCCGTGATAAACAATCTACAGGAAAGCCTCGCCTCAGCCCTATCTGAACTGTACTCACATTTTCCGAATGATATAGAGACGCTTCACGAAGCAGTTGCGCTCGTGTTTTCTTCGATATTCCGGGCATTTGGGATACCGTGTACCATTGTTGGTGGTCAATCCGCAGCATACTGGATGCGTATGCCAGGCTCCAGGGATGTTGACTTTGTATCAGAAAATTGCAGCTCCATCGCTCAAATACTTGAAAAATGCAGTTTTGTAAAATCAGATAGTTTCCATTTTCGATTCAAACATCCTTTAAGTAATGTGCTAATAGAGCTGGTAGATGAAAAAATCGTTATCAAAGGTGTTAAAAAGGTTGATAAAGTTGAGATTCTGCCTGATGATATTCAGGATCCAGTAGTAAAATCCTTAATGCCGGGTACTGCTGAAATTCTTGACCCCGTTTCGGTTTTTCTAAACTATGTTGAAGCATCCAGTAATGATTCCATCTGGTATAATTATCAGGATAATGGTGCTCTGGCAATTGAAAGGGCTTGTGCTTTATTCAAACTTTATCAAAATGTAATATTAACAGAGTTGGCAACACTCCTTAATGATAATAATATTGAAGAAAATTTGTTAAGAATTCTCCACGAAAAGTTTCACATAAAAATTTGACATACCATACTTTGCTTTTGCACCTTCAGGGCCTCGAAAAGCATGACAAATACATTAACCTGGACTATTTGTTGCGAGATAGCGTAGATATGTTCCATAAAATAGAACCGTGGTGATGTCACCTCGCGAAGTGAAACACAAAAAAATGCGATTCTTACCCTTCCGAAGATAGCAAAGGGTTCTGGGTGTGGGGACACCGAAGTTGCGGCGTACACCTATACTGACAGACCCACACCTTCTCGCACGGCGAAACATATTAAAAAAAGTAAATTGTAAAGCATAAAAGCTAAAGTCAATATTACATCAAAACCCACCAAAAGCGATCAGGAAAATTGAGAACGGAAATTTAGTTGTTCAGCAGGCTGTCGGCATGGGATCGTGTTGTCGATTGAACTTGATTGATCCGGCAGCGTGCAACTGCAAGGTGTACGTTACAGAAATAATATATGTATAGGGGGAAGGCAAGGGGTATTTGGGGGCAGTGTGTCCAAAAATTGTCTGAACCGCTGATTAACCGCAGATGAAATGATTGCGCTGATGAAGAGGTGAAGTCTATTTTTATCTGAGTAATCCAATAATCAGGATACATCTGTGGTTCAGACAATGAGGGAAATTCGGAAGAAAAAATGTCTGAGCTAAAGTTCTGGTCATAAAGAGATTCGATGTGATGTCAGTGTGTCCAAAAATTGTCTGAACCGCTGATTAACCACAGATGAAATGATTGCGCTGATGAAGAGGTGAAGTCTATTTTTATCTGAGTAATCCAATAATCTGTGTTCATCTGTGGTTCAGACAGTGAGGAATATATGGAAAATAAGGAGTATCAGCATTCCGATCTTACGCATAAGATAATCGGTTGTGCAATGACTGTGCATAATACGCTGGGAAATGGTTTCCAGGAAGTAATCTATCAGCGTGCACTTTCTATTGAGTTAAAAAAGAATAATATTGAGCATATCAGAGAGCAGGAAATGCCAATATATTATGATGGACATGAGATTGGCACAAGAAGAGTTGATTTCTTCGTTGAGAAAAAAGTGATGGTAGAGCTTAAAGCGATTCCTCAATTAGAGGATGTTCATTGGGC
>JBNKZD010000037.1:0-8626 GCA_050301235.1 Chitinispirillaceae bacterium
GTATCATCTTTTAATTTAGTTAATTCATTCATGATCAGGTCCAGCAATAGCTGTTCGCATTTTTCTTTCTCAGGACAATGAATATCAACTTCAGGCTCAAGTATGGGGACAAGCCCTCTATCTGCAATTTGTTTTCCAATATCAAATTGCTGATTGACGATTTTATCAATTCCTGATTCATTATACTCTTTGATTACAGAGCGCATTTTTGTTCCAAAAATATTTCGCTCAATTGCCCGGGTTAATAACTCTCCCATACCAGCTATTGGTTTCATAAGCTGAACACCGTCTTCCTGTTCAGCGAGTCCTTTGTCTATTTTTAAAAAAGGTACTATCCCTTTGACTTTCCAGAGAAAATCCGCAGTATATGTATCTTCAATAAAACTATCCATAGTACGTTCAAATAAAATAACACCAAGAATTTTCTCATTATTAAATGATGGACTTTTAATTATGCGCGAACGCATCTCATGTACCAGATTAAACATTTTTTCTTCAGAATCGTATGAATCTGAAGATATACCATATTGGGATAAAGCCTTTGGGGTGCTTCCTCCACTTTGATCCAGGGCTGCGATAAATCCTTTAGCTGTATGCATCAATTGAAGTTGCTTCTGGTTCATAACTACCTCCTGGTTATTTAAATTATCACTATACATATTAATATTCCGGTCGTCGAGCGGAGTCGAGACGGCGCATTTTATGCAAATCATGCTTGTCATTTCGACTCCGCTCAATGACATTTTTGATGCGATTCAGGTAATTTAACGCAAGTTAAATTATTATTGCTGAAGTACTTCTTTCTTCCATTTTTAGTGCATATTTCTGTAAAATCCTTTTCTTCCAACGTAATTACGTTGAAATTGGCATATATGTTGTAGGCTGTGGTTTGGCATCGTTTTCCTTTCGCGCGCTGCTCTTTTCAATTTTTTTTATGAAATGTTTAACCAGCTTCTAATTGTATCACATTTTTGTTCAATATCTTTATCGTATTCTTCAGGTGTTATTCCTTTTTGACCCCAATAATCTTGATCATCATAGGAATCCAAACTGCTTAATTCATTTTCTAAATGATTCAGAATTAATTTAAAGTATTCTTGCATGGCAGGATCAATTTTTGACGGAGTAGACTCTTTAATTAATGTCAAAAAATGCTCAATAGCAAAATCAAAAAAAGAACTAGAATCCTTTTGGGAAATATATCGGAAATATTCTTTTACAGGTGGTAATCCGATAGCTCTCGCGATCCCAAATGCTATCCATTTGATTAATTCATATTGTGGTTCAATTTGCACAAGTTGAATAAGCCTAATATCAATGGCAGGTGAAACCTTTTCTGATAGTTTTTTTTAAATTGCCCACGGAAGTTTAATGGCGCTGTCTTTTAAAAAATCCAAAATTAAGATGCATATTGGTTCAGGTGTGTTTTCTGCAGCTGTAATTAAAACTTCGTTCATGTTCCAAGTTAAAAGCCAATTTGAAATAAGATTTATTGTATCTTTTGATGTCTGGTGAATCAAGCAGGAAACAATTTTATCTCTCGATAAATCAACAGCCTTATATTGAACTATAAGCAAATTGGATGCTTCACGTTGAACGTCAACGGAAGAATTCAAAAGACATTTATAAAGCAATGGAATAGGGATAGGTTCTTTATAATGCCAATTGCAAAGAATGTATTGTTTTACAATTACAGAATCATCATTCTCAAGAATTACAAGAATAAAATCTGAAATACCTGAATTAGAATCAGAAATCTTCATTAAATATTGTGAAGCAGTTGCTCTGACAATATCATCTGGATCATATAATGAAAGTGTTTTCAGTACCGCTATTTGTTGAAATCCAGCTAGAACAACAACCATATGACGCCTTGTCCCTGGATCAGGAGCATTACTAACTGCATGTGCTAAGCCTGGAATCGCCTCATTGCCAAGCCGTAATCCAATTTCCCATGCGGCCCAAACTCGTTCTTGCGCATCAGCAGAGGAAATGATTCGGTTTAACTCGTCAATATTTAATCTTTTAATTTGTTTGAATTCTTTAAAGTTCATAAGAGACATCTTGAATTAAATATTACCTTCTTATTTTTCTTTCAGCGCGCGATTTTATGTCTTCTCCGGTGCCAAACTATAGCCTACAACGGGTTGCTGCACTACCTGCTGTTTTTGTAACGAAGTGGAAAAAAATTGACAGGTTGCAGCTGTTGTGGGTCTGTTGCAGTTCAGCCACATATTTTTTCGTGCGCGCTCCTTCTATTACAATTTACCCTAAAACAGATTAATCTACTTACTAAAAATATGAATAACCTACTGTCAGTTCAGCTATTTGTAAGCTGAAGATGCAAAAACATCATCCACACCTTATGTAAATATAATGCTATAACCTTGTTTGTAACCAAGCTTTACCAGTTTTACAATTCACACTGACACATACAGGCCCTAATATATGAATATTATCAAAAGATTGTAAGTATGTGATAAAAAACACGCCATATGCTTTATCTATAGTGTTGAATTGTCCATATTTGCTATTTGTAATTGAATCAGCAATGGCAACACACTCTGCCATTGAATATAAACAGCTGTCTTGTTTGGTTTCAAAATCTTTATATATTCCGAAAGTATATTGTATTACTAAAGAATCAGAACGATATTTTGATACCCTTTCTCTCAATCGTTTTTCGATCATTTGCCTGATCTTAATGTTTTGTCCCTTAATATCTTTAGTTTCTATTTTGTTTTCATTTTTGCAGGTATCATAATGTAACGATACTTTTAAACAATTTTCATTAATGTTGTTATTTAAAATAATGGTATCGATTTCCGTGATTATTGCGTTTGGTAAAGTATCTCTTAAATACCACAATTCGTGTAGATTTGTTGATTTATATGTATTTGAACTCATTTTAAAATAGCATTGAGATGCAGTTTCTTTTCCAAACAAAAGCAGAAACAGGGTAAAAAAAATTAAAAATTCAATTTTCATTATGATTTTAATCTACTTTCCAATTTCATGACAATGCAGCAAGTTGAGTTTTATTCGTTTTTAACACTTCAAACTTTCAGATTTCATTTTCTCTGCGCTCCTTTTTTTTTCTTTTGTGGCTGAACTGCAATTGTGCAACCGGTGTAGGTCAGGGGCTTTACAGCCCCTTTCCCCCCTAAGAATCCCGATCTTAATCGGGACTCAGGCACTTAAAAGGCAGCTATTGGTACAATTAAAAATCTAATAATCAAATCCCGATGTGTCGGGATGCGGCATTTTGCCACCCAGGAACCTTCCGTAAGACATCATGGTTCCGTACCAAATCAGCCAGTCTATGACTATTGAAAGCCTATGCTATTCAAAATAGCATCCGTGCCATGGTTTCCCAAAGTGTTTTCTCTTACGTCTGGAACATTTCGCGATAGTAATCATCAGCCACTACCACTTCGTGGCTGGCGCATAAACCGATCTTTCAATCAGTCCCCATTTTTCACACCGTTGCAGTTTCCGGATCGGTTGACACTACGCATCCAGCTTTGTGCCCTTCGGGTTCTGCTTACAGCAAGCAGAATCTTCTTCGGCCATCCATGGCCTGCGAATGCACCCACTGCAACAGGATCATAGCACGCACATCTCCCTGGTACTTCAAAAATATAATAATCAAGTCCCGATATAATCGGGAGTGAGCTCGCGGTGGTGGAACACCGGATCGTCAAGGTAGTTTCCTGTACCTATCCTATTTATTAACAAGCGGCTAGGGGCCGCAACAACGGTTCGCGGTACGCCAGAAGTTTTCCGCAGCGATAGTGTAGGAAAATTTGCGTGGAGCGATAGCGGAACGCTGTTGCATGCTGTAAATAGGCACATCAATTATATCTTTCCCGCCGCGAATTAATATGAAAAAATAAACGGATAAACAACTTCTGTAACATCATTTGGATTATAAATTTTCTGAAATTTCCAATTTTTTATCAACTCTAATTCTTCTTCAGCAAATTTATAATTATTTGTTGTGTTTTCAATTATCTTCGCAAAAATAACATCGCCATTTTCGTTAATCGCAAATTTTACTGTAATCTTTCCTCTAAACCATTTACCGTCACGAAGATATCGATTATATAAATATCGCATTGGTTTTAAATTCGGATAAACAACACACATAATGCTTTTTTTACTCCGAGCCTGATAATACATTACTGTGTCTTTAAGTAATAAATTGGTAGAGGTTTTATTAAAAACTATTTCTCCTTTTATTTTTGCAACTGAATTGTCGATTGATAGAGAATCAAAATTAACTGTTTTACAAATCATTTGTAATTTTGATGAAAATAATGAATCATTTGATTTTTTTAAGGAATCAACGAGACAGGTTAAGTGTCCTTGTGAGCTAATATGAAATGTCAAAGTGTATATTTGTAAATTTAAAAGATTATCATGGTTGTCTTTGAACAATTCAATTAATGGTTTTTCTATGGATGATATTTTGGGATAAATAGCTTCAATACTACGTGATGGATTTTTTTGAGAAATCTGAAAAGCATTAAAATCAAATTCATTAAAATTTTGATCGGTACAATCAGTTTCAGGGTTAAATTTGATTGAAGTGTGATAAAGTGTAGAGCAGTTGAATATCGATATATATAGAAATAATGATATCCAAGATGTCAGTTTATTCAATTTTGTCATATTTTAATTTCTTTCACAGCGGTTTTTATCATGTTTTTGTGCCGATTTATTGCATGCAACTCCACCACAGGTGGCCAAAAGTTCGCTTTCCATATCTTGTCCTGCCAGACTTAACACTCTTAATCCTCTTCAAAATAACAAATGTAACCACAAAACTCTATAAATTCACAAAAATTCAAAGGTTTTTTGCAGGTGAAGCTATCAGCCATTGCAATTGGCTACTGACTTTCAGCTAAAAAAGGGTAAACTACAGACAGTAGTGTAAAAAAGAGTATTGCACCAGATGTCAGGCTTCAACCATTTTCACGACATCGGCAAGGATTTATAGACTGGCATATCACCAAGGATTTTTTTTGTTTCCTGTTGTTTCAGCAAGCTGCTTTCCGTACAAATGCTCCACACTTGAATTCCCCTGGCTCATCCGCCTGATCCAGACGGTTCATAGTGCACAGCATCTCTTCACTGCGATCATCATCCTTCTTGCAAAGCAGACACAGTCCAGGTTTAGGAACTATGTCAGGATTCAGCTTGTTCCCTTCATCATCATAAAATCCTGAAATGTCATCATTGGAGTTGTTGAATAAATCATCACTCATATTTAGATCCCTGCATTTTGTAAAATGTTGTCTGGTTTATCTGTATTCCTTCAATTTACCACATTCCACCGAAAACCGGTAAAAAAATAATGATTCCTAACTCCTGCCTCACAGAAATCCGGGAACTAAGCAGTATGTGATTTAGTGATTGATATGATTTCCAAAATACATTTTAATCCGGTCCCCCCTTAAGGCTTATATTTTTTATTTGACAACCGTTTAAAATTCAAACTTGTTTCACCAAAATTGATAAGTAATCCTATTTCCAGATTATATGCTTCGAGATAGTTGATGGCTTGAGCGAAATGCACATCTTCCAATTTGGTAAGTGCTTTAAGCTCAACGGAAACAACCTTGTTAACAAGAAAATCCACCCTCCTTGTTCCAATTTTTTCATTTCTATAGTAAATTGGCATTTCAAATTCACGACTGAATTCCATTCCGGCCAGCCTCATTTCAATTTCTAAAGCCCGTTGGTAAATCACCTCTTGAAAACCATTACCAAGCGTTGAATGCACTTTCATAGCGCAGCCGATAATTTTTGAAGTTAATTCAGAGTATTTGTATTCCTCTTTAATCATATTAACGGTACGCTTTCCCCAGACGGTCTGAAATTTGATTTACCTGCTTGCTTGATTTCATAGGTTAACATACACTTTTATGTCAGTTTCATAGATTTTTAAAATAATTTTTATCATAATAATCATATAAATCACAGTTCAGACGTTTTTATCCTGAAATGCGTTGACAAAAGATCCGGGAGACGAGCCTCGCAAAAAAGCCCGTCTCCCAAACTTAAACAACCCAACAATCTCAAGCCCCTGCCGCCACAGGTTCTTTTTCTACACTCGCCGCTTCTTCCGGCAACTCCTCCGGTTCGCCGGGGAGGAACTTGAACCGTGCGCCGTAGGACATCATGATACGGCGCTGGGCGGGTGGAGTGAGTTTTCGCAGTGAACGGCGGAGGTCGGCGATGACATCCTGGATGTTTTCATCGGCGGTCAGACGAAGTCCGCTGAGCTCTTTTTCGACTGCTGCGTACGCGCGGTCCGCAACGATGACGTCATCGTACTCTTTTTTGGCGATATCCTTTTTTTCTTTGATCTCCTCGACCGTTGGGCATGCGATCCGGGGATTTCTGAGTTTGCCCGATTCGATGTCGCCATTGACAAACTGATCGATAAACTCAAAAGTTTCGACCTGTGTTCCGAATTCAGGAGTTTTCCCGTCAAGGGGCATTCCGTACAGAAGGAATGTTTGTGCCGGGAGTTTTAACCGGTAGACCATACGCTTGAGTACTTCATGAAATTTGGCCATTTTGGTACCAAAAAGAGGTTTTAAAACACTTGACAGCTGTTCCTGAAGGCTGTCCGGGGCAAGCGGCAGGCTGTTTCGCTGCGCTGAGCGGCTGTCATGGTCCTGCAAGATGGTAGTTCTGCAGTCTGGAGCATCATCCTGTTCCGGAAGTATGGACCCTGGAGTTTTGCAGGGTATGTTCAGTACCAGAGTGTCGGACTCCGGCAGGTTACCAGGTCTCTTCCTCTGGTCGTGTACAGAGTTCGGGATGGCCGGAGGTGCATCATGGTGTAGTGTGACCGACCACCACTGCACTGGAGATATATCAGCGGGGAACGGCACAGTGGGTGACCCGGCGGGAACACCATGCCTGATGACAGTGATAATGTCCGGAGAGGCTGGCACCCCGTTTCGGTCGTGAGGAACAGCCCCCGGGATTACCTGTAAATTGACAGGATTGCCCGCTGCAGAGCTTGAAACAGCATCACGGCGAAAATGTCTGAAACAAAAACCATATGCCATAGAGATAACCAGGTTTATCCGGTTAATACGGAAATTGAAATATTGAAAACGCTACTAAGGGCTTGTGACAAAATAATTTGATTATATTCGCGCGCAGGATTTTTGGCGGAGTCCAAGGCGCGACCGCAGGAGCATCCTTGCAGTTTGGATGTGCCGAGGATCGCAACGCCGGAATCCGGCAAAAAGACAAGCGAGAATGATCAAATTGTTTTGTCACGAGCCCTAAAACGGCGGCCTGATACCGGACTGGGATCGTGTTGCTTTATTTACTATTCGATCCGGCATTCACCGCTGGGCTGAGATATGTATATACTAAATGTCCTATGGGATAGCAATAGTGATTAGTGATTAGTGGAAGAACCAGTTCTGACTCTTTCAACAAGTCACTGATCACTAACTGGTTTTGGGCGTTTCCCTATCGGGCCGTTCCTCCGCCAGTCTACACTTCGTTCCGGTGTTTTCTGTCCTGCGGTGAGTACACCTGGGTCAGAAAACACTGCTAACCTGCATTGCCATTCCGGTTAGCACCTTCTGTCCGAACTAACGCAGTTTAGCGTGAAATGCTAGTTGCTAAAGAGAAACTGTTGTTGCAAGTGTACCTTTTCAATGTGTAACTGCTCACAACCTTTCCCTGGCTTGTAAAGACATTAATTATTGTAGTAAATGGATATAATGAGAAAATTTTCCCTGGGGAAACATTATTAAATGCGGAATAGCCGCCATTTGTAACTATGGACTCATTCGAAATCTTTCGTGTGTTTAGTGCATTTCGTGGTTTAAAGTGGCGAATACTGCGACACCAGCCTTCCGACGAAAGCAAAGGGTTCTGGGTGTGGGGTCACTGAAGTTGCGGCGTACCACTATACTGACTGACCCACACCTTCTCGCCCGGCGAACCATATTAAAAAATTTGTAAGTTGAAAGTAAATATGTCAATGTCAATACATAGGTGCTATAAATTAAGCGATCAGGAATAATTGAGAACGGAATTTAACTAATCAGCACACTGTCGTCATGGGATCGTGTTGTCGATTGAACGTGCTTGATCCGGCAGTATGCAACTGCAAGGTATACGTTACAGAGATAATATATGTATAGGGGGAAGGTAAGGGGTTTCGGGGTCAGTGTGCCTAAAAATTGTCTGAACCGCTGATTAACCGCAGATGAAATGATTGCGCAGATGAAGAGATGGAGTCTATATTTATCTGTGTAATCCAACTATCAGCGATCATCTGTGGTTCAGACAATGAGGAAAATTTGGAAAGTAAAGAATATCAGCATTCCGATCTTACGCATAAGATAATCGGTTGTGCAATGACTGTGCATAATACGCTGGGAAATGGTTTCCAGGAAGTAATCTATCAGCGTGCACTTTCTATTGAGTTAAAAAAGAATACTATTGAGCATATCAGAGAGCAGGAAATGCCAATATATTATGATGGACATGAGATTGGCACAAGAAGAGTTGATTTCTTCGTTGAGAAAAAAGTGATGGTAGAGCTTAAAGCGATTCCTCAATTAGAGGATGTTCATTGGGC
>JBNKZD010000038.1:0-4025 GCA_050301235.1 Chitinispirillaceae bacterium
GGTTCGTGAAGCGGGTAACTGGTTTTCATTTACTTTCGACTATGTCGATTCCAGTACCAACGACCACTTTGAGCTGATCAGTTATATAAAAACACAGTATGTTGAATTTGATAGTAGTTTAAAATATATCGGAGGTCCGCAACAAATAATATTCAATAATATCCTCGCTTCACACCCGACTGCTACCGAACTATGGATGTACATTGATGATACCAGCAAAGCACCCAGAATTCTTTTCACTCCACCACCCGGCAAAGTTATCAAATTTTTTAATCCCTGGGACCTGGGTGCACCACAGGTTGAACTTAAAGGTGCCAATGGTATGATAAAAATGCGGGGAGTTAAAGGCCTTTGTGGATGGCTCAGTTACTTGCATCTTGATACTGCATCAGATCCGATTCTCCGTTTTTTTAACAGAGCTGATAGTGCCTATTATGGAGTGCTTGGACTTAATGATTCCTCTTTTATCGATTTTAAAGGCTTATTTGAAAAATCTGATACTGTATGGATCCTGCCTACACCCTATCCTGAAGGTATCCCTATAATCAGTGAGAAGTTTCCGGGCCGTGTGGCCGATTGTCCACCAATCACTTTGGCTGCAAAATTGTGGGATATTGGAAAACATGTCGATTTTGGCGGCAATGTAACCAATCTTGTCACAGGGATTGTTTTGAATCAGCTTGGCAAAGATGGGAAACCGGTACATGACCAGTCAGATTCAACAGTAAAATCTCTTGCAACCTGGTTTGAAACTCAGAAATTTCCCGGCGATTATACCAACGAACGATGTTGCAATATCGTGCTTGGAAAGAATGATGAAGGATTATACGAATACCAGACAAATGCATTTTACCCTATTGATGATTTTAAATTTCTTGATGATGCAGGTACAATTAAAAATCCGAACTGGGCAGATGGAACGGGCGTTGACTATGAACACAATCACCATTTTGTCATGGAGATGGGGTGCGAATTTGAGTATCGTAAAGGGCAGACATTCTATTTCCGGGGTGATGATGATGTCTGGGTGTTTATCGACAGCCAGCTTGTTGTTGATATCGGGGGAATTCACAACCCAATAGAACGGGCAGTTGACCTTGATACATTAGGTCTTGTACAGGGTAAGTCCTACAGTTTTAAACTTTTTTTTGCTGAACGACACTGCTGCGGCTCAAATTTCAAGATGGTCACATCAATTAATCTTCGAACCAGCAGTAAACTATTTCACACATCAAAAGTGCTTCCCGATAGTGCAATTCAGTATGATATGTTTGAAAAAGTGACTCAGGGTTTACTTGCCTGTGATGTCGGCGAAGTGATCGATACAGTTAAAGGTGTTGTCAGTTTTTATATTGAGGGTCCAGCTTTTGATTCTGCACAATTTTTAGATGCCGGTACTCACTGGAATGGAGTAACCATACCTAGTGACTTTACACAGATTATCATTAATGAAGATAATATCACTCAACTGCTTCCTGGCATTTACACAATAAAGTATTATTCGGCGAAGAATCCGGATCAGTCAGGTCAGATTACCTTTGCCGTTACAAAAGCGCCCAAACCGGTACAGGTTGTGAATATCGTAACACATGCCGCTATTTTCGCAGATAACGGGTATGGGAGAGCTGACAGAGTGGAGATTTATTTCAAAGATACACTACGAAGATCCCCCGATTCAATTTTAGTAGCCTGGCCATCACTGCTGGACCGGCTTTCTTTTTCCGGAACAAACGTTATTTCTGACACTTCAAACAAACAGCATCTTACCGTTTCTGTGGGAGGAAAATTCACTAATGAAATAACCACATATACCGGTACAGATAATCTCGGTATTTTCTACTCACTTGACACAGCATTCTCAAACCCCCTCTCAGTCATCCCCTTTAAAATCAGTGATAGTATCGGTCCACTTTTGTCGAGTGCATCATTTTCCGAACGCACCGTTGATGGTCCTGACACTTTTACAGTTCAGTTTTCAGAGACTATAATTGACTCCACCTGTATCGGTCCTTCATTACTATTGATACAACCTGGAGCAACCATTACCTTGACAGTAATTAAAATCGAAGCTATTGGAAATGGATTCCGCTTACTTACAAATCCGGTGACAGGTTCATCAATATCCATCGGAGACAGCCTTCGACTCAACCCATCGGGACCGCTCACAGATGTTTATAGTAATCACCCCCACCTGCTCAACCGGCCAGTTGCTTTAACTATCAGAAAAAAACCGCCTGAAATTACTTATGCATATTATCGTGACAGAAACGCTGATGGCACTGTCGATGAAGTTGTTGTCCATTTTGATAAGAGCGTTGATGTCAATGCTATAAGCAGCATCGTCTCTTTTAAACAGTATAACTCATCTTTAATCAATTCTGACCGAATAACAAAAAGTACTACCGATCAATCAACGATTATTCTTGATATTGACAATTCATTCAGTGATTCTATTAAGGGTATTACTTCCGGAATAATGAATATCAGAATAAACTTTTCCGATTTTCAAGGATATTCAACTGTAAATGTTGTGAGCGATAGTGCTGCACCGGTAATTACTGAAGCATGGTTCTATGAAGGGGTAAAAGTATCACGAATGAGCTCACCATTTGATACACTGATCATTACTTTTTCTGAAGATGTGCAAGGTATTGATTATGAAGAGCCATTTCTATTCAAACCATCAATAACATCACGACCAGGCTACTCCCTGATCCTGATGAATTCGGGAAGTACCGGTTCCAGGCACTCATTTTTTGTAGTGAATGTTCTGGGGAACGGATATCCCGATAAAAACGACTCTGCATATATCAATGTATCAGGTAATGTCAAAGATCTGTCTGGTAACGTGCAGAGTAACCCTCTCAATCACCGGGTTTTACTACAGACAAAACCTGCAACTACTCAACTTATTATCTCAGTTGGTCCTTCACCCTTTGATCCTCGAAATGAAAAACTTCTCATTACGATCGACCCGCTTGTTAAAACGAAAAACATTGCCAACATCAGTGTTGAAATAACAATTTTTGATGGCCTTGGAACACTGAGTCATAAACATGTGGAACAAAGTAATGGCAAAATAACCCATACCTGGAATGGGATTAACCGGAAAGGGAGAGTTGTCGGCAATGGCACATACCTCCTTTTAGTAAAGGCTACCGATTTGAAAACTAATCAGATGCGCTTTGAACAGAAGCTTATTGGTGTGGTAAACAAATAATTGAAAACCCAACCACACCACTCTTCAATCATGACACATCGAAAATCAGGGTGTGTTTTTTAAATCCCTATATTTCAGAATTAAAATAAACGGGAAGTTTTGCTATTTCCTCAAGTATTTTTTAAATTATTCATTTTTCAACCCATTTTTATTCATTCTGTAAATCAAGGTGTTTCTGGTAATTTTCAGATAATCTGCGGTCTTTGATTGATTCCAGTTATGTTTTTTCAATGCTTCAAGAATGATATCATCTACAGCTTTTTCAAGATCAAAATTTTCATCAGGAAGTGCAATCAATGGCTTTGCTTCAACTGATGATTTCATTATCGATTCAGGTAGATCTATTACCTTGATGCTGTCACCCGAGTGGATAGCCATTAATCGCTGCGCAATATTCTGAATCTCACGAACATTACCAGGCCAGGAATAATTCTCAAGATGGCTGAACACCTCTTTCTCTATCCGGGGAAGTGCTTTACTCTCTTCATTGGCAGCAATTTTGAGAAAGTGGAGAAACAGAGGAAGAATATCGTCTCTTCTATTGCGAACGGGAGGTATGCCTATCGGAACGACATTTAACCTGTAGTAAAGATCTTCACGGAATGCATTCTCATCGATCATCTGTTTCAGATCCCGGTGTGTCGCCACGACAAAACGAGCATCTGTCCTGCGGCTTTTATTCGACCCTACCTGATAGAATTCCCGCTCCTGAAGTACCCGTAAGAGCTTCGGCTGAAGCTCAAGCGGAAGATCTCCTATTTCATCAAGAAAAAGTGTCCCGCCATCAGCTTCAGCGATAAGCCCG
>JBNKZD010000039.1:0-10520 GCA_050301235.1 Chitinispirillaceae bacterium
CCACAGCAAAGACGAACACAAGATACTCACCGCAGTCCTTCGTTCTGGTAAATCTATCAATGAAGAGATTCCCATGCGATCAAAGGAAGACAATATAATTTTGCTTAATCTCAGCATGTCAGAGATGAAAAATGATAAAAATCAGATCATTGGTCTCGTGGTTACCGCTAAAGATATCACCGAAAAAAAACGACTCGAGATGGAGCTTGTGAAGAAAAATGAGATGCTCAGCAAGCTGGCTATTACCGACAGCCTGACAGGGTTGTACAACTCCCGCCATTTTCAGGAGCAGATGAAAAAGGAGATGTCTCGTTTAAAACGGTCACCCGACAGAAAATTATCAGTAATTATGATTGATATTGACCATTTCAAGGAACTCAACGACACACAGGGCCATCAGATGGGCGATCATGTTCTTCGTTCCTTAGGTCAGATCATTAGAATGTGTCTTCGCAATGATGTGGACCTGCCATTCAGATATGGTGGTGATGAGTTCATTATTCTGCTTCCCGATACTGACAAAAATCAGGCTTGTGTAGCTGCGGAGCGTATCCAGAAACAATTTTCTCAGATAGAAGCTGGTAAAACAAGCCTCTCTGTCGGCATAGCTGAAGCCATGCTGTCAGAACCTGAAGAATCGTTGATACGCAGAGCCGATAATGCGCTATACCAATCGAAAAAAGAGGGGCGCGCACGCATCTCACTTGCCTGAAACGGCAGTATGCATTACCAGCGCTCCGGTAACAGCTACATTGAGTGATTCAACTTTTTTGTCATTAATCGGAATTCTGCAACGGAGATCCGCCCTCTCTTCAACTTCTTTGCTTAAGCCATTTCCTTCATTACCAAGAGCAATAATGATCTTTTCAGCTGTGATTACAGATTGCTCGGAACCATCAACACTCATTGCAACAAGTTTGTAGTTCTCTTTCTGTAACTGTTTCACAATTTGTAAATACTGTACTGTACGGCGAATCCAGAGTGAAAGCAGTGAGCCGGCAGATGCCTGAATTACCTTTTTAGAAAACGGGTCCGCCGACATTGTTGAGAGTACTACTCCCGAAAAATCAAATGCTGCCGCAGTCCGCAATAAGGCCCCCACATTTCCAGGATCCTGAATATGTTCCAGAAGCAAAATTCTGCCTCCTGCATCATTTGGAACAGTATCACTGTAACTATCTTCTGGAATTTTTACGACAGCAATAATACCCTGTGATGTTTTCTGAGCAGAAACAGAATGCATCTGTGATGCACTTATTGTCCGGACATTTTTGTCTGCATACATCACGCCCAGTCTATACTCTTCAGAAACAAGTATCTCATCTACAGAATCAGGCGATGTTCTCACAATCTGCTCAACGGCTCTGGCTCCCTCAGCGATAAAAAAACCTTCCTGAGCTCTGACATTGCTGTGTTCAAGTTGTTTATACCATTTAAGCGATCTCAGAATTTTATTTCCTCTCTGAATACCGGTAACCACTGCCGAAGCAGGAACACTTTACGAAGCGCCTCTTCATTATAGATAAGAATAGCACGCTTATGTTTCCCGAAATCGGTTGATGTGGAATCTTCCTGTTTCATAAGTAGTTTCGCATTGATAATATTGTCAAGAGCATCAAGATTTACAAAACGCCCCTTACCATTTCGCTCCAGCTCAATCTCGACCTGCTGCATTCCGACACGAATGATCTGATTCTGATCTTTCCGGCCATTTTTTTCACCCGCACTCAGAATTGTTTCAATCAATTCGAACACAGACTCGTCAAACTGTTCGCCGACGAGTGTGCCTCCACGGCTATGTGACCGTAAATAATTGATATACAATCGCAAAATCCCGGTATTTTTGACAAAAACATACTCCAGTCCTGTCTCTGATTTGCGAATAAGAAGCATATCCTTGAAAATCAGATGAATAAGAATATTCTCAACATCCATCCCGCTGAGGCCGATTACCGCAAATACTGTTTGTTTGATCACATTAAGGGGTATAACCTTTTCACCATTCAGCGATGTCGTTTTTGTTTCATATAGAAGTTGAATGACCTTCGCGACACCGGCAACACTCTTATTAACGATATCATCACTGGTTTTTTTCATGGTGTCTCGAAGCCGTTTTACCACTAGCTGAATAAGGGAACCAAGCCATGATGGTATTTTCTCGATTGTTCGTGTAAAAAGCTCCTCATCGATCACGGTCACCAGTGTATCCTCAACAACCTGTGCGGTTGCACTTCTTGGCTGATGATCCAGTAGTGCAAGTTCACCAATAACACTTCCGGGACCTAACACAGCCAGTTCAACCGCCCCCTCACCCTCCTGTTTTAAGATTCTGATCTTGCCGGAACGAATAATAAACATCTCCGCACTGGACTCGCCCTCAATAAACATCAGTGAACCACGTTTAAACAGCTGTTCATGACGATTAAGCACGCTTTTTCCGGCACCTACTTTATCATCAGACATATTCATGAGATTTCCCGTTCAAAATGGGGCATCCACTCTTTTATTTTGGTGATACGCCTGAGATCTTCATCCCTGAAAGTAATTGCCATATCGTCACTACCAGGAGTAAGATTTATCAGATTACGCCGTCTTAAATCAAGTAAATTTTTATCTAATTGCCCTGTATTTTTTTCCGAGAAATCCTTGATCAGCACCGATTTCATAATGGTGGTACCTTCAGAACTCTCTTTACCGTTTTTCTGGGCTACATAAGCGATATTTTTCAGAGTTGTAATGGCCTGTTCGGGAATTGACATCTCTTTGAAGGATTGTTTCAAACTCCTGAGAGAACAATACTCATCAAAAAGTTTCAATATTTCCGGTTCTTTTACAAGGACCCACTGAACGCCATCTTTTTCGACCAGAATCTTAAGCAAGTTTCGTTTAGCAAGAATCTCGACAGTTTTCTTTATCTCCTTTTTTCTCAATCTGCAAACAAAAAAAGCTTCAGCAATTAACTGTTCAAATTCGATTGCAGAACAGGATTCTTTTTTAGCTGTCATTGCAGGATGCAGCAGTAGAAGCAGATTAGCCAGCCCCCGCTCCTTATCCCTGAGCACCGACTGATCGACACGCTTATTTGCATCACGGAGTCTGCTGACAACGATTTTAATGATACTTTGCAGCCACACAGGTATATCCTGCATGATTTTTTCAAACGAAGCCTGATTGACAATAAGTACCTTACAGGGTTCAACAGCCTGAACAGTTGCAGAACGTGGGAGATTATCAAGAAGTGACATTTCACCGATGATTCCACCCTTATCTACGACTGCCAGCTCCACTCGCCCATCAGGAGTGTCCTTGTATATCCCCACCTTCCCTTCCTGAATAATAAAAAGCTCACGCCCCTGGGTCCCCTCCTCAAAGAGAATTTCCCCCGGCTTGAGACTCCGAATCTGTTGCTGCACCGGACGCTTTCCGGTTCTAAGTTCACTTCGTTCTGGTAGTGGCATAACTTTTATTCGCGATATCGCGTCGCCTCTCTCCACATTCGACAAGCTCAGTGACCACCTAACCCTCTCTCCACTCGTGGAGAAAGGGAATCGCCGCATTTCTTCTTCCCCCTCTCCATCCTGGAGAGGGGGACCGGGGGTGAGGCGATCTGCGAATTTTACATAATTTCATTCACAAAACCTTCACCCCAAAAAATAAAAAAGGAGAAGACAAAAATCTTCTCCTTATAATAATACAACAATCAATTCTTTATGAACAGACTATTTCTTCTCTTTGATACGAGTAGCTTTTCCGGTCAAACCACGCAAATAGAAGAGTCTTGCACGACGAACACGGCCACGACGCAGCACTTTGATCTCTTCGATCAGTGGTGAGAAAGCCGGGAAAACTCTTTCCACGTATACGTTTCCGGATGATTTACGCACTGTTAATGTTGCATTAGCACCATTTCCACGTGTCTGAATGACGACACCCTGGAACTGCTGAATACGTTCTTTATCTCCTTCTTTAATTTTGAAGGAAACATTGATTGTATCGCCAGGATTGTAATCAATAGTACGACCAGCCATTGTTTTCTTTTCGATTGCTCTGATTATCTCAGACACGGATACCTCCTCGTAAACTCAAAAATTATTTCTATAGTTTTTATTTTCTTATTCTTCTTCCTGCAGAAACAGAATTTTCGGTCTGCATTATGTTGCAGAAACACAACATTGGAAGTTTCATTTTATTTATCAGATATTTCTTTATCCCTGACACTCTGTATCTTTGAATATTTATCCCATAAATCCGGCCGTTTCGATTGCGTAATCATTTTAGCCTGCTCCATCTGCCATGCCCGAATATTTGCATGATGCCCGCTTAAGAGAATTGGTGGCACCTTCATACCTTCAAACTCTTCAGGACGGGTATATTCGGGATGACTTAACAAACCATTATACAATGAATCTGTTTCGGCACTATCCCTGTTGCCCAGAACTCCTGGAATCAACCTTGTTACAGCATCAATCAGCACCATCGCAGGCAACTCTCCTCCAGAGAGAACAAAATCACCAATGGAGATCTCGCGATCCACATGACGATCAATAATCCGCTGATCGACCCCTTTGTATCTGCCACAAAGCAGAATGAGCGATTGACACTCCAGCAAGCTGTTGACCACCTTCTGGTTTAGCAGTTCACCCTGAGGTGAAAGATAAATTACCTTAGGATCCAGTGCTTTATGACGTTCCCTGGCAGTTCCTATGGCTGCTGCCAGTGGTTGCGGCTTGAGCAGCATTCCGGCATCTCCCCCATAGGGGTAATCATCAACAGTCCAGTGACGAGGGTCATCGGAATAATCCCGGATATTATGTAACTCAATCGTTACCAATCCTTTGTCAACAGCACGTTTAATGATACTGTCCGAAAAAACACCTTCAAACATAGAAGGAAACAGTGTCAGAATATCAAAGAGCATCTTTTTTTAAACGAGCCTACAGCAGCTCATCCAGAAAATCTTTTTTAACAAAAATCTTTTTGTCTTTTTTATCAACCAGAACCACACAATCAGGAATTAACGGTAAGGTTGCCATCGACGAATCATTCAAACGCACATCCAACGCATCAGTTGAAGGATAATTTTGAACTGCAACAACAATTCCGATCTGCTCACCATCTTGGTAGTAAACACCCATACCTTCAAGCTCGAAGTGATAATACTCATCGCTACCTAATGTCGGTAACCGATCCTGAGTAATATAGATGTTCAAACCACGTAACGTTTCCACAGTATCACGGTCGCTTACACCTTTAAATGTACAGACAACCGTTTTATTACGCAGCTCCAGACTCTCAACTGTAGCATCAACGACATCTGAAGTTGTTCGCCCCAGATATACGCTTAAAGGAAGCCCGCTTCTGATCAAGGTGTCACCAAACACCTCAACCGAACACAATCCATCAAGGCCAACTGCTTTCAGAATTGTTCCGATTCCGACCAGCCCGCTGTTCTCACCCTGTACCATGATTAATGGAACCGGTTATTTCTTCTCTTTTTTCGGCTTCGGTTTGCGTTTACGTTCTGGCAAGCGCTCAAGAGACAGCTGTTCCGGTGTTAAACCCTTTTCTGCACCTTCCATTTTTTCAAAAAAGCGGTCCTGGTCCAGAAGGTTTTTTACGGTCACCGTCGGTTGTGCGCCATTTTTGATCCAGTAAGCAACTCTTTCTGTATCAAAAGTAAATGTCTTTGGACTGGTCTGCGGATCATAAAAACCTACGGTTTCAAGAAAACGACCATCACGTCTCGACCGACTGTCAGCAGCAACAACACGATACTGCACAATTTTTTTTCTGCCCACGCGAGCTAAACGAATTTTTACTGGCAAGACTGTTCTCCTTGCACTGGTTAATAGTTAAACGTAACGTTTATTCAACGATATGCTCAATGTATATATCAGAACGGTGACATGCTTCTGAGAGCAGCAGCCTGTCCCCTTTTTCCTGCAATTTTGTTCATCCGTTTCATCATGGTTTTCATGGTATCGAACTGTTTCAGAAGTTTATTGATATCCTGAACAGTTGTCCCGCTGCCGGTGGCGATTCTCCGCTTACGGCTGCCATCGATGATAAGTGGCTTTTCACGCTCAACCTTTGTCATTGAACAGATAATAGCTTCAATTTTATTGAGCGCATTATTATCAACTTCAGCATCCTGCATATACTTCCCTACCCCCGGAATCATCGAGAGCAGATCACTGAGCGGCCCCATTTTTTTAATCTGCCGGAGTTGATCAAGAAAATCCTGCAAAGTAAATATATTTTTACGGATTTTACGTTCAAGTTTTTTGCTGTCTTCAATATCGACGGTTTCCTGTGCCCGCTCAACAAGAGAAACAATATCTCCCATTCCGAGAATCCGTGATGCCATCCGTTCGGGATGAAAAAGTTCGAGCGCATCAGGCTTTTCACCAACTCCAACAAACTGCACCGGCACCCCGGTAACATCTAAAATCGACAATGATGCTCCACCACGGGCGTCACCATCAAGCTTTGTCAGTATCACTCCGGTGAAATGGATCTCTTTATGAAACTGTTCAGCAACAGTTACAGCATCCTGACCAGTCATTGCATCAGCAACAAAGAAAATCTCCTCCGGTGATGCAAGCTCACAGATCTGTTTCAGTTCAGCCATCATATCATTATCTATATGAAGACGACCGGCAGTATCGATAATCAACAGGGAAACATCTTCAGCTTTGGCTTTTGCAATCGCATCTTTAGCAATCGCAACAGGTTTCGCATTACGATCGGAATATACCGGCACACCCAGCGATTTACCTAGTGTCTCAAGCTGATCTATAGCAGCAGCACGGTAGGTATCGCATGCAACAAGCATCGGCCGATGTCCACTTTTCCTGAAAAAAAGCGATAATTTTGCACAGGCTGTTGTTTTTCCAGATCCCTGCAACCCGGCAACAACGACAATATTAAGCCGGTTTGTATGAAGTTTAATCTGGCGGGCAGATCCACCCATCAGCCTGGAAAGCTCATCATAGACGACTTTAACAAACTGTTGTCCGGGAGTAATACTCTTTAAAATCTCACTCCCAAGAGCCTTTTCCTGAACCGTTGCACTGAACTTTTTAACCACACGAAAGTTGACATCGGCTTCAAGAAGAGCACGTTTAACATCACGTACCGCTTCAGCGATGTTATCCTCGGTAAGCTTGCCTTTTCCGCGAAGCTTTTTGAAGATCGATTCAAATCTGTTGGTTAATTCTTCAAACATATAGTATGTATCTGTTACAACAATAGAATATATAGAGGTATAGTTTACCCCGAAATTTCACAAATATACGTTATGATCGGATTTATATTCAAGTTTTATTATAGAAAATGAATTAATTTTTAGATTATCGTGTGTTTTGTAGTTAAGAGAAGCCCTGCTTTCAATCTTTAACTTCGATGTTAAAGATTCACTATTCGTATTCGTTATTTGTAATTTTTTTTAGAATTTTTGGGATTTTCACAGTACCCGGTTCGGTAAGTGCGTCGAGAGGAAAAAAAGGACAGGGTGACTTTCTGACGGGGAGACAAAGGGACAAGGCAAAAGGAGACTACGGGTAATCGGCAGCCAAATCTGAAACTGCATTTTACTGGTCACAAGTCACTAATCACTCAGTCACTAATTCACCAAGACTGACTGGAGTGTGCCACAGCCTGAAAGCACATTCATCTTATAGCTTTCTATCTGATCTTGGAAAACGCAGCGTTCAGCAGAATCCACGCCTCTTTGGGATACTCTTTTTAAAGATGGGTTAAATGTAATCCCTGCCTGCAAATTTCTTCTGTAGATCATCCAACAAATTATATTTTAATATGGGTATGCATTTGGTTGGTGTTAGCAGCATTTTTGACAAACAACTCAAGCACCGCAGAATACGCAATCGCCTCTCTCACGTTCGACAGGCAGTGACCACCCCAGCCCTCTCTCCACTCGTGGAGAAAGGGAGCAAGAAACTTCGATTTATTCTTCTTCCCCCTCTCCATTTTCTAATGGAGAGGGGGACAGAGGGGGTGAGGCGATATGCGAATCGCTGAGTATTCTCACAACCAATTAAGTGAATACCCATATATTTTTATTTTCCTCAACATATCAAAACCTTACCAATCCCTAACCAGGAAACAAACCACCATGAGTTTAATAACAACCACCCCGGAACATTTCATGCGCGCAGCTCTTCAGGAAGCGTTAAAAGCCTTCGATGATGGTGAAGTGCCTATCGGTGCAGTCATCGTAAAAGATGGTATTATAATAGGAAGAGGATACAACCGCATGGAGAGCATTCCCGATGCATCAGCGCATGCGGAAATCATTGCAATCAGTGCAGCTTCAGGACATCTTAATTCATGGCGACTTAACGGATGTACTATTTATGTAACTGCGGAACCCTGCCTGATGTGCCTTGGGGCCCTGCTCAATTCCCGGATTGACCGGATTGTCTATGGAGCAGCAGAAAAAAAGAGCGGCGCGATTGACACCCATTATTACCGTCAGGAAGCCGAAAGAACCTACGGCTATTTCCCGGAGATTGTTTCTGGAATCCTTTCAGATGAATGTGGCAACCTTCTGACCTCCTTTTTTCAACTACTGCGTAAAAAAGATTAAAGTAATCGTGTAAAATACCGATACATTCAGTAGGAGAAATTGGAACCGCAGGGAGGAGAAACGGCAATTTCTTACAATCTCCCTGCTCACCGATGAAAGGAGGCTATCCGGAGCATTACGTGTGAGTAAAAGATGTTAGAAATCATGATCAACACGGAACGTTGATCAAACCACATCACAGGGAGGTTCTTATATGCGTATCAATCATAACATCTCTTCAATGTCAGCTATGAATTCTCTGTTCAAAACCGGCAGAGATATGAACAAATCGCTCGAAAAATTGTCTACAGGTCTACGGATCAACCGTTCAAGTGATGATGCTGCAGGTCTTGCAATCTCTGAAAATCTCAGAGCTCAGGTTCGTGGAATTGCGCAGGCACAGCGAAACGCCCTTGATGGCACATCGATGCTTCAGATTGCTGAAGGTGCTGCAAACGAAATCTCTGATATTCTTCAAAGAATGCGTGAACTTTCGATTCAGTCAGCCAATGACACTTTGACCTCAGTTGAACGTGGTTACGCCAATGAAGAGTTCAGTAATCTTCGTGATGAAATCAACCGGATTGCATCAGTCACAAACTACAATGGCGTTGACCTTATCTCTTCGACAACAGGTAGATTCGGATCTGCTAGCGCAACTACAAATACAGCATTCTGGATAGATGCCGGATCAACAGTGGGTACCGACAGTATCACTATCACTATTGATACACTGACAACTACCTCACTCAGTGGGAATCTGGATACTGCAACCTTGACAACTCAGGCTCTGGCCCGTACCGCGATCCAAAGTATAGACACTGCAATCAACAGTGTGAACAGTACACGGGCCAATATCGGTGCATACGTTAACAGGTTGGAGCATGCAATCAATAACCTTATGGTGAGCGAAACAAATCAGGCTGCGGCTGAATCCATGATCCGGGATGTTGACTTTGCAAATGAATCTGCTCAATTCACGAAGAACCAGATTCTGATGCAATCGGGAACAGCAATGCTTGCGCAATCCAACTCGATTCCGCAGAGTGTTTTGAGTCTGTTACAGTAATCCTAACAACCGCAGTAGCTTGACATGGATAACGCGTAATCTATTGCGCATAAAGGTTTTCAGCCCTCTCGGTCTTATCACAGTCGATAAAACCTTCAAGGACTTCAAACCTTTCTGCATCAATATCTTACGGTTCTCCATCGTCACCTACTGCGGTTTTTAGGATAAATTTTTCGTACCCGTTTCTCCAGCGTTTCGGAAAAGCTGCCTTTTGTTTGGCAGCTTTTCTATTTCCGACAGTTTTGTATCTCAGTTATTAAAAAAATGAAGAGTGACAGCTATAATACGTTAATTACAATTATCTCAGATGCAGTCTTTTTTGAAAATTTCATAATCTTCACTTGTAATAACGCCCTGATCTCTCATATTTTTCAGGAAATGAATCTTTGATATATTATCCTTGAAACAGGACCATACATTCCGGGAGATGGCTTTCTGAAGCAGAATATAATTGAAATATTTCTTGTCTATTTCGGAAATGAAACCTTTTTTTGAAAGTGATTCCATACAGGAAAGTACTTCTGACAAAACAGAAATTTTATCAGAAACAGCAAAGTTGAAATGACTGTCTGTCAGGTCAGAGCATTTAATGCAATACTCACTTTCAGTCATTACTCCATATTCACGCTGTTTTGATAAAGACTGGATTTTTACAGCAAGTTCAGCTATTCCGTTTTCCTGAGATCTGGAACTCGATGCATCCGGATGTTTTCCGGACTGTTGATGGTGAACAAATTTGCCGATATCTAAATCGTCCTCCATAATGTGTTTACAAACCCAGTCATTTAAAAAATACATCAACGAAATTGCTTTGACCGGTTTACCCAGTTTCAGACAGATGAGGATATGTTTTACATCAGAAAT
>JBNKZD010000040.1:0-16749 GCA_050301235.1 Chitinispirillaceae bacterium
ATTATAATCAGTAATATCGGATGTTTCCATATTTCTATGGCGATATCGCAGTCCGATCCCTATAAATGGGTTAACAACAATGTAAACATTATTCACCATGTTCAAATACCATGCTGTATTAGCGTTTATATCATAACCGAGAATAAGAGTCTTTTCTGAACGTGTATACCTTATATTTGAGTTGTCTCTGCCTCCATCAAAAAACTCATGATTATTATAATGGACATATTGGTTTACAGATTGGTGAAGAAGAAAAAAGTCGAAGTCGTAATGTCTCAGGAAATAGAATGAATGTGTTAACCTTATGATGTACCCTTTATACACTGTTCCGGGATAGTCATTCTGATGCCTCAAGGTGCGGGCAAACCAACTCATGACTGCTGCAATGAAGATACACGGCCCCACCAAATCGCCCCGGGCGTCCATAAAAATGTATCTCAATATATCGAAATATCGGATTACCTTAATTGAAAAAACAATTGTTTGCAGTTAAAGTAAAAACATTTTGAACCAAATTCATTTATATTACAAACATGAGTTGAAAGGGGTCTTCTCATGGTTTTTGCACGCAGGGTCGTTATCAGATAGTAGTAATTTGGTGCACAATTAACACAATTCTTAAAAAGTTGGGGGGAATATGTTGAGAAAAACCTTTTGTCTTATTGCGGTTACGGTTTTTACCGCAAACACTCAAACGATTAACCTGCGGGGTGTTATATCAAATTCAAGCGGGAAACCAATTTCCAATGCAGCAGTATCACTGGTTCGTCAAAAAATCAAAGATACCACCGATGCTGACGGGAAATATTCATTTACCAGTACTGCTATACACCATCTACCTGCCATCATTCCGCAAACAAATGATATCTCATTAAAAAACAATCTGTTACAATTTACCCTGAGCACGCAATCTTCCTTAAAGGTTGAGGTTTTTGATTTAAAGGGTCACCTTCTTGGGCAGGAAATGAACATGAACGCATCTGCAGGGGTGTACCAGTTCGATATCTCGAAAAATTGTCAGGCTGCAAAGGTTCTGGTTATCAAAGCATCGATTGGCAAGTCTGAAGTATCATTTCGGTATTTGCCGATAAAGGGAGGGCAATATGCTGCGACTCCCATCACTACCACATCAGCACTACTCAGTAAAAGCGGTCTGACTGCAGTAGCAGCTGTTGTTGATACTATCAAAGTAACAGCAACCGGGTACAAGGAAAAAGTAACACCGATAACATCAATGAATCAGGAGTTAAATATTACCCTGGATACAAACGCAACCAAGGAATTCCCTACCGCCAAACCCAATGCTGCAGGTCCATTCGAGGTAGCGGCAGACAAGAATGTGGGCCCTCTGGCAGGAGTAATTCCTGATCCAATCTACAAAAATGAACAACAACGTTTCAACGTATATCGTCCCAAGAACCTGGCAACGAGCGGATACTTACACCCAATCCTTATATGGGCAAATGGATATACAGATAACCCCGAGCAGAATCCCCCGCTTTGTGTAACCAATGCGGCTACCGGTAAGTGGTGCGGACAATATCTGCCTATGATGCAGCATCTGGCTTCACACGGTTTTGTCGTGGTAGCATCACTGAGCACTGCCACAGG
This sequence comes from Chitinispirillaceae bacterium, assembly GCA_050301235.1. Lineage (GTDB taxonomy): Bacteria > Fibrobacterota > Chitinivibrionia > Chitinivibrionales > Chitinispirillaceae > JAFGIN01. The sequence continues at coordinate 1,612 of JBNKZD010000040.1, forward strand.
TTCAGGTGATCCTCTTCCAACAATTGTGGGCATGGAATGGATAGTCAAGCAGAACGAGGATCCGACCAGCCTTTACTATCATCATCTTGACACATCAAAGATCGGTCAGCTCGGCCACTCATTTGGCGGAATGTCAACTTGTATGTCTGCATCCAACCCTCGTTATAAGGCCCTCATGACAATTTGTGGCACAAGAGAACTCACCGGCGTTCACACCCCGATGCTGTTCTTCTGTGGTGGAAAAGATGGCACTGTGAAGTGCGACGGTGTCAGGAACGTCTTCCTCTCAGTTAAAAACCAGCCGGCCTTCTTTATTAACGAGCTGAACTCGGACCATGGAAGCTGGGTGTACCAGGGACCCAATGGCGTTTCACTTTCTGCGGCTGCTGCATGGTTCAGGATTTATCTGATGAACGATACAGCAAACCGCAAGTATTTCTACGGCTCGAACTGTACATTCTGTTCGGACTCACGTGTGAAAGTTGAGCAGAACAGCCTTATGAACCAGTAAACTGCCCTGCTCGCGCTCTCAATTACAGCTTTCGTGATACCTGAGATTTCAGGATCACGGAAGTTAGTTTAAGGGACTGCAGGAACAATGTAAATCGATTTCCAATACATTAATTCTACAACGTTGGATTTACTTATCCGGTTGTCGAGCGGTGGTCATTGGGCGGTTAATACGATTCAGGTGTTTTAACGTTGTAGAATCAATACTCAACTGCTTTACTCTTAAATACACTGTACACATACCAGTTATATCCTATTATCACCGGTATTATTGGCCTGATGCCTATCATCATAAATAAAAGAGTATTCGGCTCAGCTGCAGCCGCCCCTACTGTAACAGCACCCGGCAGAAGATATGGATAAACTCCAATCCATAAACCAGCAAAAGTGATAAAAAAAATCAAAAGACTCAAAATGAACGGAACCCGTTCCAGCCTTTTATACATCGAGTATTGAAAAGCGCAGAAAAGCACTGCACTGATTGAAAAAGCCAGATATACAACTTCCCTGTGAGAGCCTAATATCATACTCTTTAAAATTGGCGCATGTAAATGTGCTATCAGATAAACCGTCATTATGGAGAAGAAAAAAACGATCCACGATGTTACCAGAGCGATCCTGCGACTTACCTTCTGAAGCACTCCGGTAGTTTTAATTACAAGATATGCAGACCCCAGCAATACAAAACCTGCTACGACCTCAAGAATAACTACTGGTGTATAGATTTGAAACCAGTCAAACGGTCCACCGGTGAAGTTACCAGCTTTATTCACATGTATGCCGCTTAAAGCTCCACCCAGAATCGTTCCTTCACTGATCGATGCAACAAGACTTCCAGCTCCAAACGCAATTGCCCATATACTTTCGGATCAGGCCATGCAAGAATCGACCATGATGCTCCCTCGCCGGGTTTATTTGTTTCCCATCTGGCCTCCATAGCTGCACCTTTTTCCGGTTGGAACGCATATACGATACTGGCCATTGAATCTCCATTGATTATCTGCAAAGGGGTAACAACAAGTGATGTAAAAAAAGCTATTTTGAAAGATCTGAAAAAGAAATCTCCATGACGATCTTTTAACAGATACCAGGCAGAGATCCCTCCAACCATAAGTAAAGATATCTGTAAGCAGGCAAATATCTTATGAATAAAGGAAACCATAAAAAAGGGATTAAAGATCGCAGCACTGTAATCTGTTACGCTAAGTCTGCCGTTTTGCACAGTAACTCCTGTTGGTGACTGCATCCAGGAGTTTGCATCCATGATCCAGAATGCCGACACAACAGCCATTAAAGAGACCATGACCGTTGAAAAGAAATGAACCTTCGGAGAGATTCTTCCCCACCCGAACATCATTAACGCAAGAAAAGCTGCTTCGGCTGCAAACGCAATCGCAGCTTCGAATCCCAGAATATTGCCGAAAAATCCACCCGCAAAATGGGAAAATGAAGTTGGTTCCAAACTGAAACTCCATCACGACACCGGTAACTATTCCAACGGCGAAATTCAGAAGAAAAAGTCTGCTCCAGAACCGCAAATGACGGTAATAGATTTCATTACGGCTCTTTAACCAGATCGCTTCAAGCAGCACTAAAAAGGTACTCAACCCGATAGTCAGAACCGGAAAAAGTATGTGAAACCCGATAGTAAACGAGAAGAGGACACGCGAAAGATCAACAATTGTAAAAGCCATGTTTTCTTCTCCGTCAGAATACTTCAGCGATCAAAGCAGCCTGCAGCAAAAGACATAGGTAACAGTTGTGTCATCTATCCAACCTGCATTTTCATCAGGAATCCATCTGCAAAAGGGTTTAATTAGCAGGCAAAAATCGTGCAGGTGGTCGGCATTCTTTTTTTTGAGATTTTCACCATAGCCGGTTCGGCAGTTTTGTTTTTTTCCCATCTTTAATGTTTCTCCTCCAGAGAAAGAGAACATCCTGTGTATTTGTTTACTACACTAATGATGGCTCTACAAGCCATAGCGAAGACTATGTGACTAAGAGGTTAGTGATTAGTAAGAAAAAAGAGTGTCAACGCAAGCCCCTCCTCCTGTTGCGTAAACAAATTAATATTGAGATTAATACCAAACGTATCATTCTTCTTCATTATTAAACTCCGTATCTTGCTCTAGTAACATCGCTGAATTATATTTGTAAGCATTAAAAGCCCAAGTTTCAATTAGTCACCTTTATATTAGTAAGGTTTGTGTATGATCAGAAGTACGACACAGCAGATAGTTTTTTTGGGGATACTTACTTCATTTGTTATCGCAACATTTGCAGGCAGCGTAAATATCAAAATTGCCGATCTTGAGGGAGTCGGAATGAAACAGGAGGAGATCGCGATAGCTTCCGATAAACTGCGCTCTTCACTGCTTGAATATTCCAGGTACCAGATCATTGATGAGACTGCTCGGCAGACTGGTACGGTTGGATCAAAACAGTATGGCGCTGTCTTTGATGATGCAGAATCTGCTCCGGCAGTAAATAAAAATCAAAACCAGTTCAATGTTATCAAGCTTTCCGGAAGAATCTCCAGAGCTGACAATATCACCATGATCGCAATTCGTGTTGTAAATAGTTCCACTGGTGAGATTATCTGTGCAAAGTCAAAAGTGTTTGAACTCGCTTTTAAAGATTTAATTTCGATTGGTGTTCCGGAGTTTGCACAGGAACTGGTTACTGAAATCGATTCAACACTTAAAGAACTGACTTATCAGGATGAAAACGGGGTTCTCTTTATCTCCTCGGAGCCTGAAGCCGGGACCGTTCATGTTGATGGGATCAAAACACCGTACACAACTCCAGCTACCATTAAAGATCTTCCTGCAGGAAGCCATTCAGTTTCTGTTAATTCCGGTAACAAAATCGGATTTGCCCAGGTGAAGATCGTTCCGGGAAAGCTGGCTAAGACAGTTGTCCAGCTTGAACATGGATATGGATCAATTATGCTGTTGAGTTCGCCAGCGGGCCTGAATGTCGAAATAGAGTCTCTTGGCACGTATGTTACTCCTTTCGAAATTGATTCGATCGCGGCTGGAGTGTATACGCTACGGTCTATCAATGATGGGTATTTCTCCATTTACGATACTATTACCGTAACGTGTAACAATTCTACAGAAGTAAACCTTATCACAAAACAACTGTCATGGTTGCAGATTGACAGTGTCACCAGTGATACACGGGTAAAGCTCGACAATACACAACTTGACATGGCAATCTCCAGCCTCTATACTGTTGTGCCGGGAGAACATATCCTTTCAATCGAACGGCAGGGGTTCTTCTCCCGCAGGTTTCGTTTGAAAACACTGCCGGGCGATACAACAACACATACCGTTCGATACGCACCATTTCCGGCAGCATTGAATTTACAATCAGAACCTCGGAATGCATCGGTGCTTATTAACGGAAGAGAAGCTGGTTCTACCCCGCTGGTGTTACCCTCGATCGTGCCCGGTGCCTATGCAATTCAATTGAAACATCCCGCATTCGCCCCGATAGATATGAATGTAAATCTCATTCCCGGTGCTAAAATGGATGTAACAGAATCATTCAGGGACTTTTCGGAAAGCTACAATCAATGGAAGAAAAAGCAGGACATTGTGCAATATTTTAATTTTGCATTTGCAGGTACCGGTCAAATATTCCTGAGCCAAAGAGTGCCTGATTTTTTACTGATAGGTGCTGGTGCAATAAGTGATCTGTTTTTATTGGGGGCCTGTTTTCGGAATTACTATGACAGGCAAGATTATCACCATGCAGTCTATCCTGACCAGAAAGAGTATGAGAAAAAATTAGTAAAACGGGACAATATCAAAGTGGTGACATTAGCGATTTCATCTCTGTCGCTACGCGCCGGAACATTTTTTCTCACGAGATTGAAGAAGGGATATTAAAAAAATTATTGTCGCTGTTTTTTCAGTTCTGTAAAATAATTTTTAATTTACATATGGACGCCCGGGGCGATTTGGTGTGGGTGAGTAAGTTCTGTGAAGCGTTTGACTTCTGTGAACCCACACCCAGTGACATTGGGTGTCGTCGGAAGGGTGTTAACTGCGATTTAAACAATTGACATAACACACTACCATTTTCTCTTTGGCAACAGGTACGGGCTCAAAATTTTGAGCCCCAACGTTAAACTTCGTTCTACATAGAATGCAGCCATTCGAAGGGGAACGCCCGGAATTAGTGATTAGTAAAAGCTATAACACAATCGTTTCCCCGTCATTGACAGTTCTAATCGACTGTACTCCCCTCCTCCTGATCTCATCTCTCACGGTATCATAAGTATGTATCGCGACAAGTGATTTGCAGTGAAGCTGGTGGCGATATTCAAGAAGTTCTTCGAGAGAAATATGTCCACCCTCCCCCTTTTCGGGAATGGTACATTCGATAATACCAAGGTCGCGGTTTTCCATAAGTAACGGGATCGTCGGATTCCATCGGGTATCACCGGTGATCGCAATCTGTCTTCCCCCTACCGTTATCACGTAACCGAGAGATTCCGGAGAATGGAGCATTGGGTAAGTGTCAATAACGAAGGTTTCATTTAACCGGATTGCATCCTTTCGAATTACCTCAAACTCTCTGAACTCGAGCCAGTCGCGGTATGCCACCTCCGGGTAAGTTGCATCCATAAGCCGTGTAATGCGGTTCTCTGTACCCGAAGGACCCGTAATGGAGAGTTTGGTGTGCTTGTGGATGAATTCAAAATTGATCAGTTGAAATGGAATCCCGGCAATGTGGTCGCCGTGAAAATGTGTCAATAGTATCCGGTTCACACGCTTTGATGACAGTCCTATTTTTTCGATTCCGTACAAGAAAGTTGGTCCGGCATCAACCGCAAGAAAATTGCCATCATATTCAATAATAATGGATTGATTCAGATACCCATCACTATTGAACGCGTTGCCCGTTCCGGCAAAATGAACCTTAACCTGCCCCATAGTAGAACATCTCCTGATCAATTTTTCTGGTAAAATACAACTCCTGACGAATTGAATTCAAAATACAATTGTAACTCACATCTACAACGCGAAAATGCCTGAATCGCATCACCAGGTCATTGAGCGGAGTCGAAATGACAAGCGTGATTTGCGTAAAATGCGGCGTCTCGACTCCGCTCGACGACCGGATAGGTAAATCTAACGTTGTAGAACTCACTATTTGATGAGTTATGACTACCCATCTGGCCGTAAAGAAATTATTTTTGAGATCATCTGTTTCAAAGTATGATTTCACGGAGTTCAAATGATTCAAAAAAGTACGATTTTACAAAATCTCACTAACTGTATTGAGGACACCTCGTTTTTGAATATTCAGGGGATGAAAAAGGGCAAAGTGCGTGATACATATGATCTTGGGGACAAACTGATGCTGATCACCACTGATCGTCAGAGCGCGTTTGATCGTGTTCTTGCCTGTATTCCATTTAAAGGTCAGGTGCTTAATCAGGTAAGTGCATTCTGGTTTGAAAATACCAGACATATCGTGCCGAATCATCTTATTGCAACCCCCGATCCAAATGTCACAATTGCAAAAAAATGTACCGTATTTCCTATCGAATTTGTTGTTCGTGGTTATCTGACCGGCTCAACAAGTACATCAGCATGGACATTATACAGCCAGGGTGAACGTACTATCTGTGGTAATCGTATGCCTGATGGGATGGTGAAAAATCAGCAATTTGAAAAACCGATTTTAACGCCAACAACCAAATCGGATCTTCATGATGAGTCGATATCTCCAGAGGAGATCATCAGCAGAAAACTTATTGATGAAGCTACATGGAAAAAACTTGAAGCGATTGCTTTTGCGCTCTTTGATTTCGGTGCTGAAACAGCAGCAAAAAATGGATTGATACTGGTCGACACAAAGTATGAACTCGGGCTGGATAATGAAGGAAACATTATATTAATAGATGAAATACATACACCGGATTCATCACGGTACTGGCTCAGCTCATCGTATCAGGAACGATTTGAAAAAAATATGGAACCTGAGAATATCGATAAAGAGTTTTTGCGTCTGTGGTTTAAAGATCATTGTGATCCCTATAAAGACGCGGTTTTGCCTAAAGCACCCGATGATCTCATTGCGGAACTCTCCTACCGGTATATAAAGCTCTATGAAATGATCACCGGTCTTGATTTCTCAACAGATACATCTAAGAATATCAAGGAGAGAATGACCAAAAATCTCATTAATGCAGGGTATATGAAATAATATACCTCGAAAGTTACTATCTCGAAACCGTTTACATTTTTTATATTCCGGAGGATTTCCAATGGCCGCTCCCAGTCAAGATCTCATGAGTACTATTGTCAGCTTATGCAAACGACGTGGTTTTCTTTTTCAATCGAGTGAAATATATGGTGGTTTGAACAGTTGCTGGGATTATGGTCCTCTTGGCGTTGAACTTAAGCGTAATGTCAAGGAAGCATGGTGGCGGGCAATGGTCACCAACAGACGCAATATTGTCGGTCTCGATTCATCTATTCTGATGCACCCCAAAGTCTGGGAAGCATCGGGGCACCTTGCCGGTTTCACCGATCCGCTCGTCGACTGTAAAAAATGTAAAAGTCGTTTCAGAGCTGACCACCTTGAAAACATTGACAAATGTCCAAAATGCGGTGGTGAATTTACTGAAGTAAGAAAATTCAACCTGATGTTCAAAACATTTATGGGTCCTGTCGAAGATCAGTCCGCGACCGTTTTCATGCGTCCGGAAACAGCTCAGGGTATTTTCGTCAACTTTCTCAATGTCCAGCAGTCATCACGGCTTAAACCGCCTTTTGGTATCGCACAGATCGGGAAAAGTTTCCGAAATGAGATCACTCCCGGAAATTTCACCTATCGGACCCGAGAGTTTGAACAGATGGAGATGGAGTTTTTTGTCCCACCCACTAAAGATGAACAGTGGTATGCGTACTGGAAAGATCAGCGGCTTAACTGGTACAAAATGCACGGTATCAAAGAAGAAAATCTGCGCATGAGAGAGCACGAGAAGGATGAGCTTGCTCATTATGCAAAAGCGTGCGCTGATGTTGAATACAAGTTCCCGTTTGGCTGGAGTGAACTTGAAGGTATTGCCAACCGGACCGATTTCGATCTGAAACGTCATTCGGAATTCAGTGGAAAGAGCCTTGCATTTTTTGATGAAGAGTCAAAATCGCACTATTTCCCATTTGTCATAGAACCGGCAGCCGGTGCAGACCGTGCAACTCTGGCATTTCTTATCGATTCGTACGATGTTGAAGGTGAAGGCAAAGATGCACGCACGGTACTACGTCTCCATCCGGCACTTTCTCCGATCAAAGCAGCAGTTCTTCCTCTGGTTAAACGTGATGGGATGCCGGAGATGGCAGAAAAGATCTATAACGATCTTCTTGACAATTCGATTAAGTCATTTTATGATCATACTGCAGCTATCGGGCGTCGCTATGCGCGTCAGGATGAAGTCGGTACGCCGTTCTGTATTACGATCGACACTCAATCTCTTGAAGATCAGACCGTTACAATTCGTGAGCGTGACAGCAGGGAACAGACAAGAGTTGCAGCATCATCAGTTGTTGAATTAATCTCCAGGAAAATAAAGGTACAGCGTGTATGAAAACCCGTGTAAGTATAGTAATCGGTGGGCCTTCAGCGGAGCATGAAGTTTCTCTGCGGACCGGACTCGAAATATTCGATCACATCGACAAAAGTAAATACGATCTTAACATACTTCTCATTTCACATGATGCAGCATTTTACTGGTGTAAAGATGTTCAACTCGTAACACTTACACAAAAAGATCTGGAATCACCGGATTCATCACTGCTGTTTCAGGGGCCCTATTCAGCGGCTGACAGTGCACAGATCTGGTCACAAACCGATGTTGCCCTGCTGGCGCTTCATGGGAGCTATGGTGAAGATGGGGTTTTTCAGGGATATCTGGATTCGGTCGGTATTCCTTACCAGGGGTCAGATGTCTTTTCAAGTGCACTGGCGATGAACAAGATTGCATCAAAGTTTATTTACATTCAGAACGGACTTACGGTTCCTCCCTTTTCGCTTTACGGAAAATACCACCCGGACACAACAATTGACGCGATTGAGCAAAAACACGGTTTTCCCTGTTTTGTAAAGTGCCCTCAGTCAGGTTCCAGCCGCCTTATGGGACGAGCGACCGATCGCGAATCACTTGAACAGATGCTTTCTGAGTACAGTTACCACGCATCCTCGATACTTATCGAATCGATGATCAATGGTGCGGAATATACCTGCGGTGTTCTGGAGTATCCGGATGGTTCTGTAACAGCTTTACCTCCGGTAGAGATCCGTCCGAAATCGATTTTCTTTGATTTTACTGCAAAATATACCGATAACGCATCAGAGGAGATATGCCCATCACCGGAAGACCCGGAATTGCGGAAACGTATTCAGAATGTTGCGCTTAAAGCACATAAAATGCTCGGCTGCTCCGGCATATCGAGAACCGATATCATTCATGCAGATGATTCCCTGTATGTACTTGAAACCAACACACTTCCAGGAATGACAAGCAACTCATTACTGCCAAAGGAGTTCAAGGCTGTCGGAGGAACGTACTCCGGACTTCTTGACATTTTAATCTCATGTGCACTTGGTAAAAAGAAACGGAACTGAACAATGGGCTGGGTACTTGGCATCGATACATCATCGGTAGATATGGGGATCGGACTTTTTAAAGAGGGGATTCCGGTTGCATCATACTCCCGATATGTAATCAACTCACATGCGGAACATATTTCGCAAACGGTGACCAGTTTACTAACACTTAACAGTGTCAGGCCATCAGAAATCAAACGGATCGCAATTACTGCAGGTCCGGGTTCCTTTACCGGATTGCGGATAGGAATCGCATTTACAAAAGGTTTCTCTTTTTCAAATGAAGCACTGGTCTGCCCGGTGTCCTCACTGCACGTTCTTGCACATGCGACCCGTAACCATAACGGGACAATTATCACTGGTATCGATGCGCGAAACGGTGATGTGTTCAGGGCAGCTTTTACATATACAAACGGTACACTGAGCCGGATTTCTGAGGACATAGTCTGTTCTGTTGAGGAGTTTACCGCTAGTATCCCCTCCGGAAGTGTCGTTGTTACAGATACAATGGGGTATAAGAAAAGTATAGCGTTTGTCGCACTTCCATCAGACTGCATTCATATTCCAATAGAACAATTTCCCATTCAGCGTGGTTTCATTTGTGCATCAATAGGAGCATCGGTACCTGAGCATTCGGAGTTGTGGATCAATGAGATCGATCTGCACCCCAATTACCTCCGGTCATCAGCAGCAAGAATTCCTTCACCGAAAGGATGATATGCTTATCTATCTGTTATCTGCGGGTTGTATTGTTGTCATCGCTGTTGTAATATACAAAAAGTACCCATTGCATCTGATCTACCGGAGTAAAATCGGTCTTCAGGACATGATCGATGGAATTGATGAACCGCTGGCAGTAATATCAGGTGATTTTATTATCAAGCGGGCTAACAGATCCTACTCTTCGATAGTAAACCATGACTTTCACGATATTATCGGTACAAAATGTTTTACAACACTGCGTCAACGCAGCTCTCCCTGTTCTGATTGCAAGCTTGATCAATCGCTCAACAAAAAAGAGAGTCTGATAACAGAATTTTCTCAGCATCCTACTAAAAAAGGGGTTGTTTCGATCAGCTTTTCTCCATTCAACCTTTCTCTTGAGAATGATGAGCCATCCATAATAGAACATATTCGAGATATTACCCTGCTTGAAAAACTGAAAGATGACCTCCAGAAAAAAAACCGGTCACTGGCGAAAACGATGAAAAATCTTAAAATCGCTCAGGGAAATATCAAGGATGAATTACGTCTTGCCAGATTGATTCAGCAGGGCATACTCCCGAAGAGCGCTCCGGAAATGGAGGGGGTTAGTATTGCAGTGTCCTATCATCCGGTTACGGATGTCGGTGGCGATCTTTACGATTTTATAAAATTTTCCAACAGCCGCATGGGTATATTTATCGGTGATGCATCAGGGCATGGACTTGCGGCAGCATTTGTCGGAACTATATCAAAAATGTCTCTTTACAACCATAGTAAGGAGGAGATGCCTGTTGATCAGTTGCTTGCAAATATTAACAGTGATCTTATCAATAATATCCACACTGGCCATTATATCACCTGTTTCTGGGGTATCATCGATATAGAAAACAGAACCTTTACCTTCTGCCGTGCCGGACATCCGATACCTGTTCTCATTAAAAAAGATGGCAGCATTACTGAACTCCGCACAGATGGCACATTTATCGGGTTGATTCCCGATACCACCTTCGAGAAAAAGACCATCACTTTCGAGAAGGGTGACCGCATCTATCTTTTTACTGATGGAATTTTTGAAGTGTTCGATAACCGGGAACAGCAGAATGAGATGCTGGGATACGAACGGTTTATCCAAATGCTGCGCAGTCATAATTCACAATCGTTCTCTAAAGCATTTTCATCAATAAAAAATCAGTTGTCCAAGTTCTCCTATGATGATGATTACACCTTTATCGCTATTGAAATGGACTGACTGTAAAGAAAGTACTGGTAATTTCACAATGAATGATACGTTTTGCTTTATTACATTCACAAAAAAACGAGTGCTGTTTTTTCTGATCCTGATGGGAACCATTGCTGCAGTATCCGCAGAGCCTGCAGACAGTTTAAAAAGTACACATCAGGACACACTCATGAAAAGTGCCTCTTCCCTACCCGATTCTCTGGCACAAAAAGATACGACAGTTTCAAAAAACGATTCAACAAAAGCGCCGGACACATTAAAAACAGATGCAAATACGGGTATACCGGACAAACAGGTCTTACCTCCGGTAACGCCAGCTCCATCAGACAGCGACACGACAATCAATCTTAACGGAACGTTCCTTGGTATACGTGCAGGATGGACTATCGGTAATTTTGACCTGGTCAAGCAATGGCAGGAAGCACTTCCGGACTCATTATTAAACTTCAACCTTACCAAAACGTCGTTCATTGTAAAAGACTCCACTCATACATCACCGTATATTGACACAACTGAACTGAGGTATGTGATAAAAGAGCTCCCTGGTGCTTATAATATTTCGATACCAGTCGGTCTTCAATTTACAAAAATAAGCGAACAGAAAAAAACATCGGTTCTTCTCTCCTTTGCCTGGGTCGGGAAAAGTCAAAAATCGGTAATCACCGGACTTATCGACTCACTTTCTGAATCTGTCAACATTCGCAGTAATCTCAACACATTTTCTTTCTTCCTTGAAGGAAACTACTCCATCCCTTTTCCTGAACAGTACTTTAAAATTGACGGTGTGAACAAGAGTTATTTCACCATTGGTGCATCGATATCGTCGATTATTGTAAGGATCGGCAATGATATCAATTACGGGGGTGAGAATGAACGTTTAAAATCTATACAATCAACAGTTAAAAGCACTATTGCAGATAAGACGTCGATCGGTGCTGCGGTCAGTTTACGAGCTGGCGTAACCACGATCAAAGCACTGTCACAGCAAAGCATGCTTGAGTTCGGTATCTCGTACCTGTTGAGCCGGTACGATTACTTTTACAAAGACGGTAATCGTCTTAACAAGGAATGGATTCAACCAGGTGTAAAGGATTCCAGCAAACCACTTGCCTTCTTTTCGAATAGAATAGAATTTTCGGTGGGAGTTTTCAGACGGGTATCGAAATAGTTTCATGAAAAAACGCAGCTCTCAGATTGCCAAGGTTTACGAAGTACTCAAAAAAGAGTACCATAAACACCCGGCTCCGGTTGTCGAGCTCATCGAAATCCAGACGCATGATCCGTTCAAGGTGCTGTTGGCAACAATCCTGAGTGCCAGAACAAAAGATAATGTCACCGCAAAAGCTGCTGCACGACTCTTCGAAACAGTATCATCCATGGGTGATATCGAAAAAATTGACAGGGAACATCTGGAAAAAATTATCTACCCCGTTGGTTTTTACCGGGACAAAGCAGAAAATATCAAACAGCTTCCATCAGTCATCAGAGACAAATTCGGAGGAAAAATTCCCTCAACAGTTGAAGAACTGGTAGAACTACCTGGTGTCGGCAGAAAAACAGCGAATCTGGTCGTTGCAGTTGCGTTCAACAAACCGGCAGTCTGTGTTGATATCCATGTTCATCGTATATTCAACAGACTGGGGTTTCTGGAAACTAAAACACCACTTGAGACAGAGATGGAACTGAGAGCATCACTACCCCAGAAATTCTGGACTACGTTTAATTCCTATTTTGTATCCTTCGGTCAGAATACCTGTTTTCCAATCGAACCCCGATGTAACAGGTGTCCGATATTTGAGTATTGTGGCAGAATCAGTGTAAAAACCAGATACCTGCCCGAAAATCACTTAAAATCGAAACGGTCCCGAAACTCAGCATCAAGGAATGATGCTCCGGATAGATAAGTCACACCGTTCATCAACCTGTCTCTCAGTTGAGCTCTGTTATTGGGTTCACCCTCAACAGAGATCGAAATTTCAGCGTATTTGCCAATAAAGCGTTCTAATTCGGGTATAGTTAATGTTGTAGAATCAATTTCTTTTTTAATTTTAATTACATCTTTCATCGGAAGCCTCCGGAAATCAGGAAGAAGAGATACTAAACAGTTTAAGACCCACTGTTATATCGCTTTCAGGTGGGAAATAATTGTCTCTAACTGGTAATATACAAAAAAAATATTAAAATCCTAGTACTATTTTACGTATATTTTTAAACATATCAGAAGTTATGATCGTATTTCGGATATACTGGACAACAAATAGAGTCGGACAGTATATTCCAGACAACATTAAGATGTAATTATCAGTATCGGAAATATCATATGAAACCATTGATTCCGGCTATGGTCATTTGTGATTATTATTACAGAGACTCTCATACCGGCAAAAGTATACTGTCCGGAACATTCAGTTCAATTAACAGTCCAAGTTTTCCATCAAAACATGGCAATTGTGCTGTGTATGTAGCGCTCACCGATGTTGCTGCTGATGGAACGGCACAACTTATTTTTCGAAAAGAGGGCGGATCTTTTTCCATGGAACTTCCACCGTGGGAAGTGCAAAAGCCTGATAACCGGCGGGCAGTTGTCGAAATCGGTGGTAATATCAATGGTCTTCCGCTCCCTGAAGAGGGGAACTATGAGTTTGTGTTGTTCTGGAATGGAATGGAGCTCGCGCATCGAAGATTGACTGCGGTAAAAATCGAGCTTGAGCCACCGGTAAACGAGGAGGGCAATCCTCCCGGAAATAGTTTTTAATTGAAACCAACTATTATACAATAAAAAGGCAGGTGAAATGGATTTAGCTGCAGTACTCGCAAAAATAACCGGAGCAATATTTCTGGTATGGACGCTTTTTTCTATCTACAAGCATGTACGCCAGGCCCAGAAAGCCAATACCAGCGGCAATCAGGAAGTGCAGTCTGTCTCCGAACAGATTCTCAACAACATTCTTCTCTACCTCTGGCTTGCATTCATGGTGATTTTTTCAACGGGTATGATTGTAAATAATTAGACTGTTCAGTTATACTTTTGTGACTAAGCCTCGAAGCCTCTAAGTCGTTTTTTATTTCCCATTGTGTGGCCGTCCCTTTGTCCTAACGTCATTTATTTTCTGGAGCCACGCGATTTGGTGTAGATGAGTAAGCACTGTGAAGCATTTCATCCCGAGTTCGGGAAGATCCCATACCCAGCGACATTGGGTGTCGTCGGAGGGTTAGTACTGCGATGTTTTTTGATTTCTCTTTTAATATTCTGTATGTTACTTCTGTTAGAGAGACAGAACCATCAATGAACAAAATTCTCCAGCTCCCCCACTAACCTCATTAACAGGGATTATCATTTTATTTTGAAGGGGGGACCATGCATGTTTAAACGTTTAAATTTTTCATTTCTGCTATTATGTGGTTTTTCGATTACGCAGGCCAACGATTTTTTTAGTTCATGCAGATTCCATTTTGGCACAGAAATATCGAAAGTCTACAATATCGATAACAATACAACAATCAATGCTGCCACGATCGCGGAAGTCGACTATTTCACCGGGCCATGGGCAGGTAGCGCTGAAACATTTAATCTTGGTAATTATTTTAAAGCATGCAAAACCCTTGGAAAAACTCCAGTCGTTGTAGCATATATCATTGCATTTGCAGCAAAACGGGATCTTAAAATAGATGACTGCAATGTTTCTCAGAACAATTTATGTAAGAAGGGTGCAGGTTATATCCGGAATAACCGCACAAAAATTTTGAATATCTATTCAGCGTATGCAAAGGGAATTGCGAGTTCATACGGAACCGATAAACCGGTGATCTTCTGCATGGAACCAGACTACTCCCAGTACACAGAAAGTATGCAGGAGGGTGGTGGAATCAGTTATACCGATGCAGGTAAATTGATGAGTGATATCATTTCGACAGTCAAAAAAGATCTCCCGAAATCAATGTTCTCCATGGATATTTCACCATGGAAAGATACCACATGGCAGAATACCTGGTATACAGCACTCAATGTGGCAGAGAATTTTTCTTTCATTAATACATCTGGTGGATCCAGT
>JBNKZD010000041.1:0-35291 GCA_050301235.1 Chitinispirillaceae bacterium
TTCAATCAGGGTTATGGGATTCTGTATGGGAAAATTATAAAGAATTACGAAATGCAGCATAAACTTAACAAATGGGATGCCTAAAATGAAGGTTACACCCAATTGTAATATATATTTAACTTCGCAGTTGAGTCAATGGCACTACGACTTTTGCGTATAAAAAAATCGAGGTTTATAACAAAATGTGCATACTCCCACAGATCTCTCAAGAGTCCCGAGCGATTGACAGGTTTACGTTTTGATAAAAGATAGTTATAGCTTCGTCCTGAAGCACTATACTGCATGGATAACATATTTCCTGTTTGATCGTATGAATAGTATTCGATGTACTGAATTAATACACCGGTATCATTAGGATGCGGAATAGCATTGTAGGAACCAGTATTGGTGGCTGCTGGCCGGGATGTTCGCGTCCAGATGATTGTATTAAACGATATAGTGGATTGTAAATATATTCTCCGACACTGGAAACCGTTTCCCTTTCGGAAAGATGATTCGAGTCAGCATTATCGCTGTTACCATTAATATGACCCTATTGTATTTTCTAAAAGTTATTCCCCTTCTCCTATGCTATTAAGCAGCAATTTTCCATGACAATCCACTATCGAATCCCCAGTGAAGATCATTGCATCAATTGCAGTTGCTATATTAAATATTAAATCATAAAAAATATTGCCATCAGAACCAGAAGATGAATCAATAACAACACCAATCAACCATTTTGCATTTCCAATTTTCTGTAATAACTTTCTTTTCCTTTCTTTTAAAGGTGTTTCAACTCGGTTAAAATAATTATGCATTCCTAAAATAGTTTTTGAAAACTTATCTCCTGGCTTTTCCCTTGTTAAACTATTAAATACGATATTGTTCTCATTGAAAATTAATTTAATAGAAGTCCATTTATCTTCATTCCCTTCAAAGAAAGGATTATCAAATTTTGATAGCGATTTAAAACCTACATTATAATTAACATTTTCAGAAATTAAAGTGTAAAATTGGTTCACTTTTTCTCCTTCATTTTCTACCACCGCCACATGCCTTTCACCCAGTATTGTCCGGTAGGAAAAAAAGTATTTTGACCAGTTGACTGTTAGTATGTAGAAATTGACATAGAATACATTATTTTTATAAATGCATTACAATACTTAATTTGGCGAAATTCCAATAAATTATTGCAAATACCACTCTAAAAAATCAAAAAAAGATGTCCACTTCGGGGTAGTTGAACCTGCCTCAAGTTCTTCGAGTTCTTCGACATTAACATCATAAATTGCACTATCAATTTTTGAGTATAGGAAAAAGCCTTCACCTTCAGCAGAGGAAATGCAAATATAATCATCTTTTACACCATATACATCACGTACGAATTCAGTTACATCAGCTATTTGTTTAGTAGGTGAAAGCAAATCCATAAGTTCTTCATTGGAAGTTTTACTTAATATTGCTGATGCTTTATACATAATAAAGAACTCTTTTATTTGCTCATGGTCCTCAATACCAAGTTCTTTTAAACATTCTATAATTTTTTCTTTATCACCTGCAGGTCGCAAGCATTTGCCAGTTTGCTTGCTCATCAGAGTAACTATCTTTTCTGGAATCATTTTACTCCCTTTGCTCTGTCAATCCAATATTGTTTTCTATCAATATTAAAAGCATTTCTAGGCACTGGATTATATGGATGCTTATTTCGGCCATAAGGATGTAGTGCTTCACCACCGGCACTTTTTCTTGTACGATGTGTTAAATCTGTAACCTCAAATAATGGCCCTTTGGCATCTTGTCTTGAATGGTGCAAATCAAGCCTATGAAGTTCCCCATCCTTCATAATATAAGGTGCATTTCCATTTTGTGCTCTTTGTAGATTCGTAAGACCTTCTACCTCAAGATCCCAATTGATCTCCTGTTGGTATACAGTATACGTCTGCCCGGTTCCAGGTTCACCCCCAGCAGACCATGTAGTGCGACTAAAACGATTCTTTTCAATGTATTCTCTAACAGAAGTATATTAAATATTTTTATAAGGCGGCTGCTGTTCAAATAACGCTCCATAATTTTTTGCGCTCTTTAACTCCCCAATATCAACATTTTCCACATCAGCAGAATAAGCTAATCTCCTTGTTGCGTTTCCTTCATCATCATATGATACCTTGTATTTTTCATATCGACCGGAATTTATCTCTGATTCATAATGATCCGCTCTTTTTAAAGCATTCGTTGGTGCGAATGTACTTGATGGTAATGATGATGATTTAGCATTATACTCTGCTGAATTAAAAACGTTAGATTTATCATTTAGCTGTTGTGCCATACCTCCTTCAAGTTCATTTTGGAGGCCTAGGCTTATCAGGTACTTATCTAATATTATTGCAACACCGACTGCGGATGCTGCAGTTCCCATCGTTAATTTTGAGACATTGGCAATTGGTGGCGGTCCTGTCGGCCTCAGGTTTCCAGAGGGTCTAAATGTTGGACGGTAGGCTGGTCTATATGGTTTAATTTGTGGCCTTGTTTGAAAGTTAACATCTGCTGCCCCGTTTGGATCAATATTTACAATGGGATTATTAGAGGTGAACACATATAAATTGCAACCATCCTCAACAGACGGATCACAACTCAACCACCGCCCAAGCCAAGCCGCATAATACCGCGCACCATAATAATACAACCCAGTTTCATCATCCCGTTCCTTACCAGTGTACCGGTACCGCTTCGCACTTACTTCCGCACCAGTATCCACAGTATGAAAGGAAGTACTCCCAAACGGATGATACTCTTCATAGGAAATCACTTGCGCACCATCATTAAGCTCGCAACTTGACGAGCTCAAATGATTGTCAAGTTGCCATCTGCTACGTACCTGTGGTAAACCTGAAGGATTATCTACATCAATAGTCTTAGTTTCAAAGAGCAATATACGTTTCGTATCATCACTGACATGCAAGGTTTCCCGTTCTAATTCTACAGTACCTGCGCGCGTTTTACGGTATACCTCATATCCACCAAGATAGATACGATCTTCCACTATACCGGTATGTTCGTACACCTTGCGCGAACGGTTGCCACTGCTGTCGTAACAGTAATATACAATTCCACCGCCACCCAAGATCGGTAGACTCCAGCTATTCGGTGTAATTCCATACAAGCTGTGTAATATGCAGCATACTTACCATACTGGTAATCCCGGTTGCAGTTGTTTCCAGTAGTGATATGATTTACAGTGAAAATGCTACCACAACAAATGCGACCAGGAGCTTTTATCTCGGAATACTAAGATGTTTCCAACAGGATCAAATATATATTTATAATCCTGCTATTCTTTCGTACCGAGTCAACCCTAATGCAGCGAAATGAATTTATCATTATCGTAATAATATAAAAATGCATTGAGCAATGTTTGCTTATCTATATTGGGTTTTTGGTTTTTGGCGTTTTCAAAAATGTCTTGAATCTGTTGAATTCCAAGCGCATATTCTAGTCCGTTTTGTTTTGCAAAAGGGTGATCATTTTCATCTGTGAGGCATTCTGCCGTATTTAAAACCGCACATTTAGTTTCGGTTGTCCATTTTTCATTAAACGGAAGATATAATGCAAAATTCCATGGGAATTTGCAGCTTTGATCTAGTACTTCAATTAGTGTAATTATTTTTGACTCCAAAATGTCCTCCAAAAAGTTACTCTGTTAACCTCTTTTTGCGTCCTCCACCCCATCTTTGTTGTCCACCTTCGTTCCCCGGATGAAGAGTTTGTTGAATTGGTCCTTCTGATTTATGTTGAGACCTGTCTACTAAATCTAAAGCACCTTCTATATAGTAATTATGATGTCATGTTAGGTCTGTTGTAGGTGCAGTTCCCGAATACGCACCTCTGACACCTGGTTTTACTCCCTCGATAATTCCAGGATATAATTGCTCCATCATTTTTGCAAATTCAGGATTGTTTTTAAATGCTTCATTGAGCTGCCGATTGGCTTCCTGAAATTGCTTATAATCACTGACATTAGGATAATCTTTGCCCTTTTGCAAAAATACTCTGA
The DNA here is from genome assembly GCA_050301235.1 of Chitinispirillaceae bacterium. GTDB lineage: Bacteria > Fibrobacterota > Chitinivibrionia > Chitinivibrionales > Chitinispirillaceae > JAFGIN01. The sequence goes on from JBNKZD010000041.1 coordinate 4,034, forward strand.
CTGATAGTGAATATGAAATGCTTGCGCTTGGGCGTTCTGGCAAATTCGTAAACTCAATTTTTTTCGATACATCCGTTAGGGGCAGCGGAATGAGCTTTTCAGAATTGGATGGATTTACTGCTGATGTCTTTGTCTTTTTAGACTGTCCACTTGGCCGCATTGTTACTGAGGGGGAGTATGGGGCAGCCATTGTCTCACGAACCAGCGTTTCAGTATTACCTCTACCAAAATACATCCCTTGAAGAATTTGATCAGCAAAAGCACCTGTTGCAGAAGCCCGCCCAGTTACAAACGGATCATCAGTAAAAACACGTGCGATGAGATACCCTGTAGCACCAATAGGGCCACCAACTATGTTTTCATATGTTTGCAGTTGTGCTTCATGGACTTGGGCTTGAAATTTTCCTGATGCTTCTCTTTGCGGATCGTATGCTCTTATGACTGGACCAGAATCAGTTTTTGATTTTTGAAGAGGGTTAGGTATTTTTGGAATTTCAGGCGTAATAAGAGGGAGTTTTACACTGGTTGCATCAGTTTCTATGGATGCATTACCATTAGGATCACTGAACTTTATTGGGTTATTTCTGACATAAAAATATAAATTCAATCCATCTTCAGTAGAGGAATCACACCCGGTCCACCTCCCTAACCAACTCGCATAATACCGTGCCCCATAATAATACAACCCAGTCTCATCATCCCGTTCCTTCCCAGTATACCGATACCGCTTCGCACTTACTTCCGCTCCAGAATCCACAGTATGAAACGAAGTACTTCCAAACGGATGATACTCCTCGTAAGAAATGACTTGTGCACTATTATTTAGTTCGCAACTCGAAGATCCCAAATGATTGTCAAGTTGCCATCGTAATCTTACCTGTGGCAAACCTGACGGATGTTCAATATCAATAGTCTTAGTTTCAAAGAGCAATATTCGTTTTGAATCATCATTAACATGCAGCGTTTCGCGTTCTAATTCTACAATGTTCCCGCATGTTTTTCGGTATAAACAAAATGCTATAACTCGTTTAAATTTACAACAACATAATAAAAGTTGTGGTTAAATATAAAAGCTATTTTTTGTAACACATTTACAATAATAACATCTACCCCAGAGAAAAAAGCTTCGCCAAAAATATTAAAATACTCACTTATAAATGATTCTATATATCCACCATCGACTTTAAATGGTCCCCAATCTTTTTCATATGACTTAAATGTAATAATAACATTTATACCTTTTTTGAAATTGTATGGATACGTCAATTTTTGAAAAATAGTCAAATCATCAAATTCTTCCCACTCAAAAAACGGTTTCCATCTTTCAGAAGATATTTTAGTTTCAAAATAATTATCAATCTGATCAATTTTTAAATTAAACCTATCTGGAAAATCTACTATTAGCTCTTGAAAATCGTCCCATGATAGCAAATCATATCTTTTAGAGTTCATTACTTTACAATATCCTTTTTAAATTTTTCCCACCCCTTAATAAAATATTTATCTACAACCTTATATCTTCCTGTTTCAGGATTTAAATCTCTAATTGTAAGATGTGGTCCTTCATTTGTGTTAGTGTGGCCTTCCGGATTCCATTCAATTCGACGACTTTTATCAGGACTTTCCCACCAATTCTCTTTGATATTTTTAAAATTATCTAAATTTCCACCTGCTGCTTCTTCTGCTTTTTCTAACAACTCGTCTTGATCCTTTACAAACTTTCTTTCAACCTCTTCACCTGCAGAATTATTAATTTTTTTATTGTCCTCACCACCTTCACTACTACTTAATGCAGATACTGCCATTGCGCCAATTTTAGCCAATCTTTCAGCGATATCATTTGTAGCAGTTACTCCGACACCTGCAGCATGACCCAAAACGGCAACACCTGCAGCAGAAACCCCCAGGCTCAAGCCACCAGTTTCGGGTGCACCAGCTAAACCTGCTGCTGTCATTCCTGTACCAGCGATAAATTCGTTATAACTCTGGTAGAGTCCAATTAAATCACCTGTTAGTCTTCCTAACTGATATGAAAGACTTCCTGATTTTGAATTATCAACTTTTTCTATGGTTTGGTCAATTCGAGAATTTTTTTCAAATTGGCCGGACTCCCTGTTGTATTTAACAGGAGGTTGAGTAAGCATTTCGACAGGTTTTACATTGTTATAAATTAACGATACACCAACACCGCTAACAAAATCAGAAGCTACATCAAGAACTTTGGTAACAGTACTTTTCTTTGTTTCTTTACCGTTTGGGTCGAAAGAAATAACAGGGCTGTTCCTGACATACACATACAGATTCCACCCGTCCTCAACAGATGGATCACACCCTGTCCACCTCCCCAACCAACTCGCATAATACCGCGCACCATAGTAATATAACCCAGTCTCATCATCCCTTTCCTTCCCTGTATATCGATACCGCTTCGCACTAACTTCTGTACCGGAATCTACAGTATGGAAAGCAGTACTCCCAAATGGATGATATTCCTCGTATGAAATAACTTGAGCACTATTATTTAGTTCGCAACTCGAAGACCCCAGATGATTATCAAGTTGCCATCTGGTACGTACTTGTGGTAAACTCGAAGGATTATCTACATCAACAGTCTTAGTTTCAAAGAGCAAGATACGTTTTGTATCATCACTGACATGCAGGGATTCCCGTTCAAGAGAAAGCGTAGCTCCGACCGTTTTGCGGTATATTTCGTATCCACCAAGGTAAATTCGATCTTCGATGACACCGCTGTGTACATACACCTTACGGGAACGGTTCCCACTGCTATCGTAACAGTAATATACAATTCCACCGCCACCTAAATCAGTTGATTGTAATTGCTCTACATAATTCCAGTTTAACTGGGAAATATGCGGCATGGTAAACCATACTTCCATGAGAGTTGTAGGTATAGGTGTTGGAATAGGTTCCGGATGGATCGCCCGGGGCACTGGTACCGAGGAGCTTATTGCTGGTGGTGTTGTACTGGTATGCCCGGTTCCAGTTGTTACCGGTTGCCGTATGCGTCATTCCGGTAATGTTTCCAGTCTCATCGTATTCATACAGTTCGGTATATCTTAGTAAAGCTTGGAGGTCATTCTGGTGAGGTACATTACCACGAACTGGGTCTGTGTTGGACGGCTGCTGGCCAGGATGTTCGCGCCCGGTAGCCTGGATTAGACGATAGATCGGATCGTAAACGTATTGCCCATCTCCTGATACAGGCTGACGAGTAAACAAGGGTGACCAATCACTATTATCCCTGAATACAACAATATTCCCAACAGGATCAAAAGCATATTGGTAATCCTGAAGTTTTAGTGAATCAGAACTTCTTATGGATGTCAGATTTATCATGCGGAACGTAAACGGATCGTAAGAATACGAAGTATCAACGCCATTTGCATATTCGATAATAGTTCGCCGCGCGCGTTGTAGTCGATATTATCAACAATCGGGGAGAAGGTGCCAGATCCCCGGTGATCCAGTCCTAATCGGTTATAAAATTTACTCAGTTATATATAAATAAAAGCAAAAGATTTTTAGTTATACGATAAAGAGATTATTTGATTTCCTTTGGCCATTTTTCTGGATCGTTATAGAGTTTTTTCATGAGATGATACGTCTCTTTAAATTCATAAGTACCACTACAATCGGGGTTATTGAAATAATTATTCCAAACCATACATAATGCATTTCTAACAGGAACCTTCTTCGAATGGAATAACTTAATGATTGCATATGATGCATTCATAACAGCAGTTTCCATTAATCCCCACCCGGTGTCATCAAAAATAAAGTCAAGAGGCAACCATGTGTTTAAGTGTTTTTCTACTTCATTCGGTAAATCATCTTCAATATCACAATACAGTTTTTCTTCCCTTCCCCAACTATCCCATCTTTTAAATCGATAAAGGTTATTAATGAAAGTAGTAAATGAGGGTGATATTTTCATGAATTCATCGTTAAGATCATGTCTGCAATAATAAACATAGTTACAACCATCAATACCTATACAAATATGGTTATCTTTATAATCCTGCCCGATAGGAAGGTATTTCTTAAAAAAAATGTTTGGAAATTTATTGTAGAAATTCTCAATATTGTAAATTTCAGGTGCATCTAAACCATAAAGTTTACCATGTATTGCACTTATATATGTCTTACCATCAAAAGAGTTGAAATCTTTTGGGAAAATTGTACAAACATTATTTGTGTTTAGAAATTCCCTATACTGTACAGGTAAAATAATATTATACTTCTGCTCAAATTCGTGAATCTTTTGAGATGATAATGACCCGAAGATATTCTTTTGCCTAACAACCATCGTTCCTCACTCAATAATCTGTATTGGTAATTTTTATAACAAACTATGATTTTTATCTGCAATTTTCTGAAATTCGTTATACTGTTTTCTACTAATTTTCTCTATTTCACCTTTTTTCTCACCCGAAACATATTTTTTGTGAAACCCATAACTCCACATATAAATCAATCCTCCTGGAACTATAGATTCCCCCCAGTTGTATTCAAATTTGAATACATTAAACTTACCATTTTCATCAGAAAATTCGAATAATTGTCCGGTCGAATTTGCAAACCGTTGGTTATCTATAAGCTTTTTTCCAATATCTCTTGCAAATAATAAAGCAAATATGCCAGAAAAAGCAGTTGTTCGAAGTTGAGTTGCTTTAGCTGTTGCAACATCACCTGAATGCCTTACCATGCCATGCACATCACTTTTTACAGGTTGGGAGCCTTTGTTAACATGATGAGGTGTATAATCTTTTGGAAATTTTTCCCCTGTTATCTTTTTATACTCACCTCTCATTTTGCTTAAATCACTATTATGCTCACCTTTTAACCCGCCCTCTACCTCATAGAATTCCAGTGTTGTTTTCGGTGTTGTAGATTCGAATTTTGGCCTAATCATTCCACCCGACTCTTCGACTGTCGTAAATGGAATTTTAGTAGTACCTTCTTGAGTATATAGATTTACAGTTTTACCAGCATACTGATAATTTACAGGCATTTTTTTCATAGATGGAGGTAATTTTTCTTTAATTTGCATTCTTAACTTTTGTAATTCTTCTGGAGATAAATTAACATTTTCCAAATATCCGATTTTTCCTCTGTAGCTTACTCTTCTTACATTATAAGCATCAGGATTTTGGGAAATCGATTCAAAATTTATTTCAGATGCACCATTTGGGTCTTTTAACCTTATCGGGTTATTACTGACAAATATATATAAATTACAACCATCCTCAACTAATGGATCGCAACCCAACCATCTCCCTAACCAACTCGCATAGTACCTTGCTCCATAATAATACAGCCCTGTCTCATCATCCCGTTCTTTCCCGGTGTACCTATATCTTTTGGTGCTCACTTCCGCTCCGCTATCTGCGGATATAAAAGAACTGGTCCCAAAAGGATGATATTCCTCATAGGAAATAACATTACTGTAATTATCCAGTTCAAGCGCTGTAGAGCCCAGATGATTATCAAGTTGATATCTTGCTCTTGTTTGCGGCACCGTTCCCGGGTTATCTGTATCTACAGTTTTGGTCTCAATCAGTGCTATTCTTTTTATGTCATCCATGACATGGAGCGTTTCTCGCTCCAGTTCTATAGTATCACTGCGTATTTTACTGTAGATTTCCCATGCACCAAAATAAAGTCGATCCTCTACAATACCATTGTGCTCATACGCTTTTCTTATCCGCTGACCTGAAGCATCGTAGGTGAAATAGACATCACCACCACCTCCCAGATCAGTATGCTGGATTCTTTCAGCATAATCCCAGTCGATTACTGAAAGATGAGGCATTGAAGTCATACTTCCGTGATTATTATAAGAATAAGTATGAGAATATGTACCGGAAGGGTCACCTGGAGCTGATGTGGCAAGCAGTCGATTTCCAGTTGTACTATATTGATATCCGCGAGTCCAGTTTCCTCCTGAAGCGCTATGCTGCATGGATAACATATTTCCGGTTTGATCGTAAGAATAATTTTCAATGTAACGAATTAAAGCACCGGTATCATTAGGATGCGGAATAGCATGCAAATAGGAATCAGTATTCGTTGGCTGCTGTCCGGGATGTTCGCGTCCCGAAGCTTGTATTAAACGATATAGTGGATCGTAAAAATATTCTCCATCACCGGAAACCGGTTCTCTTCCGAAGAGATGGTCCCAGTCAGTATTATCGCGTATTGAAATAATGTTCCCAACTGGATCATATGTATAGGTGTTATCTTGAAGTATCTGATTATCAGATGATCGGATTGATTGCAGTTGTGTCAATCTGAATGTATTCGGGTCGTAACCATATGTGGTTGCAGTTCCATTCCCAAAGGAAACCAGCATTCTCTGCCCTTTAGCATTATAATCGATGTTTCTAACGTATTCTGTAGCAATTCCTGCACCTCTCAGGTATATCTCTACACTATTTAGTAAGTTTGCTTCATTGTAAACAGGCCGTGTAACACTCCCGTCTGGTGTGGTTGAACTAACCACACGATTAAGTGCATCAAATTCAGTACTGGTAGAATAACTCTGGGTCTCAAGGCTACTCTGCGCGGCTGTCCAGATTACATTTGCATCTGTTAATCCATCAATTACATCCCAATTAGGGGTTTGATGGTATTCCGATGCAATATGTCGGGTGCTACCGAGAAGATTTCCTTTAAAATCATAAGAATTACTTGTCAAAACTCCGGCACCATCAAAGACCTGATAGACTTTACCTCTGTGATTGTTAGAAACAGGATCTGCCAACGATTCACCATAAACAGTGCGGATCATCAGGTGCTCTGGATTTGCACCCTGCTGTACATAAGTATGTGTTGCTCGTCTAAGTACATCAAAAATAAATCGCTGTATATGCTCTCTGCTGTCCCATGTGCGAAGCGGATTTCCTGTTGTGTCGGTAAATATGTACCGCTCACCTGCATCGGGATTGTTTGTGTAAACCTGTGTACCTGCGATGTCATATTTGTAGGTAAATGCGGTTATCCCGCGCTGGTCGGTAACAGAAAGTACATTACCCTCAATATCCAGAACCGCACAGGTTTCGTAATTTCCGTACGTTCCGTTATTTTCAACAGACAGATACACTCTTCCCAGAGAATCCAGATAACTTACTGCTGGCGTATCTGCATGCACCTGTGTCTGCAAAGCAGCAGTGCGTTCATCTGCAGGAGCACCTGTTTCAAGACGTTCAGTTAACCACCTCGATCCGGTCACACAATCATTCTGGTCCCAGGTTTCCTGATACCATGCGTCAAAGACTACACGTGATTCGGTGCCATCGGGGAATTCGGTGCGGATAAGGCGACCCAGCGGGTCGTAGTGGAGTATCGGGGTAACTCCCCATTGTACAAGGTCGTCTTCATCCTCGTATTGATAGGTACTGCTGAAAAACGGTTCATATTTTTTGACCGGATTGCCCTTGTTATCGTAAACTGTGCGACCAGTCCCCACCCAGCGAGTGTCAGTATGTGAGAGTACGAGATTCTCATCTTCATCATACACGAGATTCCCATCAGAATCACGCTCCGGCGCATCACCAGGCTCCGCCTGCACTTTGCTCATCGCTTCACGGCCGAGTCCATCGGTGTACAGATACGACTCCTGCCATCGTGGGTTCGACGCTCCATGCTGTTCACGTGCGAGTGTATGTACATAGGCCGGTTTCCACTCATCACCGATCAATTCTGCATTGAAATACTCAAACTGCATTGTGGGATCATCGATGGTGTCACCGTCACTATCTCCGGTTTTGCCCATTACTGCTATTTTAATAACACGCCCGAGCGGATCAAATGCAGCTTCAGTTCTGTTACCATTGGGATCTGTGACCAGGGAGGGCACCATTAATCGGTAATCAGACCGTACATCAGTTTGATTTCCGATCGCATCTTCGATACCCTCGACAAGTAACAAATACTGGTCCCAGGTACTGGTAAACTCTCCTCCAAAAGGATCGATTGTTTTTACCGGTTGATAAAACGATGTTGCGTCATATTCTATACTATTGGACTGAAGCCAGTATGCACTATACATCTGCACATATCGCGCTTCACCGGTCACCATCGTTGCTGTAACTCTACTTTCATAAAGACTGGTTATCAGCGTATCGGTAAGTGCCAGTACGTAGGATTTGTACGGAAGTGCAAGTGATTCTATGTCGCCGAACGTAAGGGGACCGGAGAGATCATTCTTCAAGTACTGGTTTCGTATCTCTTTGACACGCTTTTTCTGCGAAAGTATGGAATCCGGTACTTGTTCATACGGTATTTCTGTACATTCGGAAAGCTTATTACGAAACTCATTCAGAGTGTAAATTGTTCCTTCCGGTTCGATTGGCCCCGTCAACTCCCATAATGTTGCCTGATCTGCAACACCAATCCTTCGCCAGAACGGGTATGTATCACTATTTATCACATTTGTTACCGAGTAGCTTACCCAGAGCTTTTCCTGTTCTGCATCATGCGGTGTAGTCTGGCGCGGATAAGCAACTGATGCCGACTCCCTTACGGTTCCAAATTCATCCACGGCAAGCGTGAGGGCGTGAGCAATACGGGGATCAGTTTCATTGCGCTCATAGTTGAGTGTTACTGTCTGGTCGGGGTATACAAAGAATACCGCGTGACGGTTATCTTCCTGCGGTTGCTCTTGTCTGACAATAAAACTCTGTTCGGTAACCACATATGGTTTGTCGGCTTTTTCGGTACCATCTTCAGCGTAAAGCTCACTCCGCAGAAGGCTTCCACGCAATGCCCGGTGTGCCTCACGAGCTTCCTGAGGAGACAGCCCCGATGGAATCTGCGTGTCGGGAAGCACAAAACCTGCACCGATATCAAAATATTCAGCAGAAAGCCTGCTCTCATATGTAGAGGCTTCCAGGAATGCGCCGGTGTGAAAGTAACTGACCGTCCTTACAGGAGGAAGAACCAGTTCATCATCGGTACCGTCGCTGCCATGCCCCATGCCACTGTCAGCATCAAACGATTCCGTATCCCATTGCTCAACCTTAGCAAAGCCGCGAAACTCACGCTCATCGCCATCAAAATACCCATGATGATACGCATACCGCGTGACAAGCCGCGATTTACTTATTGCATCATAGTGCTCCACCCGCTCCAGCACATGTACAGGAAATGATAAACGGGTAATCCAGGGAGTGCCGTTTTGAAGATCCTGCAAATAAAACTGGGTTGACGGAGCATACCGCATCGATGTGTCCGCACCGAAATTATTGGTTATCTTCGATAACAGGTGCGGTTTACCATCTCTCATGAGTTCGACATAGCGTATCGCGATCATATCCGGTGACGGCAACCCCGATGACCACACCAGGCAGGCGGTTCCATTGCCAAGAAGGTCAAAAGCGGAAACCATCATTGTATCATCAAGCCGGACCGGTACTGTCAATTGGTACGGTGCAGCCCAGCTGTTTCCCGACAGATTGAACCAGATGGTCACCGTGTTACCCGTATAGTAAAGAATATCAGTCAACCCGGAGCCATCTATATCAGCCAGAACTATTCTTTTTGGATTGAAAATATCCGGATTATCAAACACCGGAGCATCACCCATAGTGACTTTTTCGCCAAACCTTCCATACCCGAGATTAGGCCAGTAGCACACCTCACCATTACGTATGCGAACAATATCAGTCAAACCATCACCGGACATATCAGCAAGAAAGATCTTCTGTTCAGCATCAGAAAAAAGGACTCTGGGCCCTTTTTCTTCACCGATGGCGTTCCACACCTCCTGAGCCCGCTCAAACCCCTCTTCACCAAGCGATTGATACCATGTAAAGAGGTCACCCTGAGTGATCAGAATATCGGCAAGCCCATCACCGGTAAGATCGACAAACCGGAGGTCCGGATCATCCCAATTGATATTTGGCAGTGATGAAAATGTTCTGAAATTGCTCAGTTTGTACGATACATCCTTCGACAAGCTCAGGATGTGCGCATTTGAACTACTATCAATATCTTGTTCGATCTCGTGAAAGCCGCTCACAGCACCGCCAAGCACCACCATGTCAGGGTGACCATCACCGGCAAGATCCATGAACTGCAGTTTGGGGTGTCCTGCCATAGAAGGTAATTCACTAACCGGTATCGCAGGCCCAAATGATGCCACACAATGCCCGGTTTCATCTGCAGTCAACTGCGACCGGTTTCTTTTATAATACCAGCCGTTCTCATATTTACAGAGAATCCCGGTGAGCCCTTCACCAAAGAGATCGGTCCACTGTGCGGAGCCGCCGCTTGCAATACGTATCCCCTGCATCTCTTCAGGGGCAATCTCCCGAACCGTGTTGTCTATCTGCGGTAATGTGTACTGAAACTGTAGTGGCGGAAGTGATTCGGATTCATATTCACCGGCTCCATTTTTCTGATACCCGCTTTGAATCACCGAAACAATTCGGGAAAAACAGGGCACCCCTGTTGCGATTCCGGAACCGTCATCAGTTATTGTACCATATTTCAGATCAAGTGAACGGACAAGATATCTTTCGCCAATTGACGTTTCATCCGGGAAGCTATGAAACATGAGTACCCGGTGGCAGAGCCGGTAGGTGCGGATTTCGAATCCGGCATTGTACTGTGAAAATGGATCCTGACGCATCTCCCAGTCGGTCACATTGCCAGGTAACGGATCTTCTTCGTTGTGTGGAGCGTACTCAAAAATAGTTTCAAAATGCCACAATAAGGGTAGGGAAGGTTCGGTAGCAACTGTTTCATCATCTACAACGCTGTATTCCGGAATCCACGGAGTACTGTTACCATAGCGGATAGTTTTGATATACCTGTTTGCACTCCTGCTCTGCGGAGTTCGGTTTATTTCGTGAATTGGAGGCAGTTCCGGACTGTAATCTATGGAGTCCTGCTCGTACTCATACGTAATGATATTACCCTTATCATCAAAGGTCCGGCACAGCAGCCATGAGTATACTTTTGCAGGATTGGCAGGATCGTGAATCCTCGAATTATTGTCAAGCCCATAGATGCTGGTAATATTATCTTTTGTGATAACGCGCCAGTGCGTATCACCCGTATCATCAAGTTGCCATTTTTCTATTCGTGCAAATAACCCTTCAGTACGTGGACGGTATCGGAACACACTATAAGTACTGTCATTTAGATTCCTGGAAAAAGAAACCTTCTCCCATTGGTCACCATTGAGCTCAAGCTGCGGCACCAGATCTTCAGCATCGGAAAGGATAAACACATCCGATTCATCCCTGTCATTATAGCGGGGAATCCCCTTTGATGTTTTCCGGGTAATTGACGGCAACGACAGATGCCACCCCAGTCCGAATATTCCATTGCCCGAACCTGAATCATACGACAGCGACAGTTGCGGCCCGAACCCGGACCTTCCGGGAGTCAGCGGCAACGGAACAGAAAGCGATCCGGTACCGGTCACCGGGTTGGCACTGAACTTTTCACCCATACCACGTATCGCGCCTCCGCCTTTGGGTAAAGATACCGATGGCGGCTGATAAGGGGCGAAATCTTTCTGGTATTCGGTTTCGGAGGAGGATTTTCCGAATTGCATCATACCACCAGGGGCGCTTTTTCCGACACTGTTCCTGGTTGAACTTTTATCTTTTCCGCTATTTTCTTCTGTCATATCAGTTTTCCGATGCTGAGAAGTTCAATTATTATCAGGCTATACCCAGTTCCAGATTGATTTGGACCAGTGATGGAGGTAATTCATCTTCCCCTGATGGATGTTCAAGTTCCATGAATATGTTTTGCATTTTTTCAATATTCCTCTGTACTTCCAGATTGGTTTCAGCGGCAAGAATGGTATCATACAATTTTTGTTCGTTAAGTGTATCCAGCATCATGAACGATCCGACTTTTTTGTTTGCTACCCTCAGGGCATTATCCATCTGGTCTTTACCCAAAGGAACAATAATCGGCGGGATACCGAAATAGATACACTCTTTTATTGTAGCAAGCCCACCATGCACCACTGCAGAACGAGCTCTTTTCAGGCTTTCAGTCTGATCGGCCCAGTCAATAATTTTTATTTTTTGTGAATTTGAAAATTCCTCTTTTAAAGCGTATCCTACAGCCATTTCCAGTTTACGTGTACCGGCGGCATTCAAATTCACCATAGTACGAAGCATTCTGAATAGTGTTCGTGCACCCTCAACGTAATCTCTGACTCTTGAACCTGCTGATGCGTAAATAAGTTTCGGATCTTTTGTCTGGTTGCCTGAAGTATCCAGTATTGAGGGCTCAACATAATGGGTGTCCGGACGGTGCATTTGAACATGCTCCGGATGATCGAGCACTTCAGGACAGGTAATAAGTTCCCTGACAGTATCGAGCGGATGTACAAATTCTTTAATGCTGTCAAATGACCCATCAAATTGCTCATTATTTTCAGCATCCGGAGCAGCTGCTTTCATGAGTCGTGAGCTGACTTCCTGAGAATGGTGGCCGAGAAAGCGTAATGAGGTGATATATGGGTCTTCATTGGGATGCCGTAAAAAGGTGGTTGAAATAATTACTTTCATATTTCTACCAGCACTTCTGTTGTATCTGTTTTGAATAAGTAATGCTTCAAGAGCAATAAAATACCCGGCGATTAAAATATCCGGTTGAAAAGCATTGATTACAGCATCCAGTTCCCCTTCAGCGATTCGTAAACAGTGTTCGATTCGCGAATGTGCTTCTTCGGGTTTTTCGAAAATCAGGGAAGAGTAGCCGACTTTGTACAGATCCGTCAGAACAACATTATACGACGGGACCGGAGTTAGTCCGCAATTATCTATGATTGGTTGACATTCTGGCGTACACAGGAATCCGACCTCAAATTCGGGTTGTTGCCTGACCTTGTCAGCCATTGCCAGCATAGGACGCCAGTGCCCGGTTTCAAAATGAATATCTGGCCAGAATAATATTTTAGGCATATATAGTTCCTTTCTCTTTATACTGTTTCTTCGAGTTATGATTCTGTTGTTGTACTTTCAGTTTCTGCTACTGATGGATAATTAAAACAGAGATAGATATCCTTAACTATGTCATCATCATTTTTTTGAAAACCACTGAAAATCCATTCACCAAGAGGATAGCCACTGCTTTCATCGAGACCACCGAATGTTAATGCAGAAATACACTCTGTAAACGCTGTTACAATGCCAGGCTGCGAATTATCACCAAGCTGTATTGTAAGAGACATTTCATCGGCATTTGCAGGTTTTTCAGTGACAATGTAAACTGAAACGTTTCTCATGGAAAAAGTTGAGTTTTTTCTTTTCAGACAATCAACAATCAACCTTGGCAGGAACCGTTCGTCAACCGTGACAGTTGCCTCACTTCCGGAAAGTATTGTTTCATACTGAGAAGGAAATGCCTGTCGAAGACTGATAAGATTCGGAATAACAGAACTGTTTTCCAGGTACTCACCAAGATACTCTTTCACTGTATCCGCAAATACCACCGATGACGCTTCACGAGCGGTATAGCTGATATGTAAAATTACATCCGAGATTGAGCGATAATCAAACTGACGGTAATCCCCTGGGAGTTCAAGTTCCCAACTGCTTTGCGCACCGGCACCTTCAAAAGGAAGATACCGTTCATCCCTGAAATTAAGTTCAAACATACCGGAATCCATCTGGGCACTGCTGGTCGCAATAGTCATCGGATTAACCGGATTGTTGAGGAAACGGTCATCATCACCGGTAATGACATATTTACCGTTTTTGAGCTCCGTAGACGTACGAATTTTGCTCCCAGTTAATTTGAGTCTGGCACTCACATTGGTATACGGTCCGGTAATGCAGGGGATTGTTATTCTGACAGATTTAATGCGTCTGAAATAGTGGCCGGGAAAATCAAAATCGAATAGTATCTCTGGTAATTCAAAAGAGCACGTTCCTGTCTCCTGAAGTTCCAGAAGTCTCTCTGGTTGCAATAGTCTGAGAGAAACCGATTTTGTGATCTCCATCTCTCGTTTGTTATTTTCGATATATGCAGCATCCATTTGCCGGAGTTGTATCATCAGCCTCTGACCGGCAAGTAACCCTTTACGTGTTGAATCCCAGATCTCCGGGGTTACGAAACTGCTTTTGCTGCCAAGCTCAAACTGGAATGCTCTTTCAGCTTTTTTTGCAGCATTATAGGCAATATCGTATAGTAGATTATAACTTTTGTTAAGTTCATCAGACATCCACTGATACAGATCTTCATTACTGAATTTTGATTCCATGGTCTCTTTCATAAGCTGAGCATGTTCCATCTGTTTTTCATGGTTACGCAGCTCATACTCTGCAATATTGACACGGATAGTTGCTGCCAGTATCTGCTTTTCAATCTGGGCCAGTTCCTTTTCAGCAAGTGCTTCCTCAAGTTTCCAGTCGTCGCTGCGTCTTTTAAATGATGCCATAGTGCCAAAAAGTGATGCATCACGGTCCAGGAACCCTGCATTTGCCATTATCGCACTTCCCAATAAATTGAGTGCGGCGGAAGCTTTTTTTCCGCCTGCGATTTCTGCATTCATTGTTGGTCCACCCATCATACTGACAAGAACTCCGACATTGGTATCCGGAATGGGTGTCAGTGCAGCAGATGCCAGGGTCATCGAATTACCAATCATGTGCAATACCTGAGCATTATGCATCATAAGCAGTTGGCTTGCTTCTAATGAATTAATCGCTTTGATCTGTTTGTAATAGTTGTGTCTTTCTGCAACTGTTTCCTTTGATTTTTGTATCGATTCAAGATTCTGAGCGGCTTCTTCAACAGCTTTCTTTTTTATATCCTTTACCAAATTGAGAATTTCTATCTCATGAGCACTTCTAAGCAGGCTCAACTTTTCGTTATCACCTTTTTCAAGTGCAGAGAGGAGTTCACTGCCAAACGATTTCAACTCACTGCACAGTTCCACAGCTTTCTGATAGATAATTGAAAACCGGTACACCGTTGGTGCAGACTGAAAATCTTTTAGCAGTGCACCGATACTGATTCCCATTGCTGCTGCGCGTACCAGCATGCCCGGATCAATCGGAGGTGCAAAAAGAGGGATTTCCCGCTTGACACCATCGATATTCAAACTGTTTCTGATTTTAAACAATCTGTCATCAACGGTGTCCCAGTAATTTAAAAGCCGAGGGTTTCGTGGAATACAGAAGTAGTGAAGGGCAGGTGCCATTCTCAATAGTTGCATCGACCGGCTCGGTATCGCTTCGACCGAAGAATTGTAGTTGTAATTATAATTATAGTTGTAATGATAGTAATAATATCTCGAAGGAGCCTGTTTTGCTCTCCAGAATCGTACCTTGATCGGTGGTGGTGCCGGTATGTAATTTTCAAGCTTGATTATTGCATTAGAAAAATAATCCAGCCCTTCGGCTTTGAGCTGTGTATAGGTCAAACCTGGCATCTCATGAATCTCGGGGAGAAGGACCGGACGTTTTCCAAGAATCTCTGAAGCATAGGTATACAGTTGCGTTGCTTCATTTATGGATTCCATATTATCAAGTCTGAAAAGATTGTCCCCCCATTTAATAAGGTTGTCAAGATATTTCATGATGACCGATTTTTGGTAAGCTGCCACCCGCACTCTTGCGATAAGATGCGGTTTGAACGGATCGCTTTTCCAGCTCTCAATCAACTCACCAAGGAGCGTATCCTTTTCCGGAATGTTACTTTTCTCTATTGATTTGTAAATGGTATCCTGCACTCCCTTATTTGCAAAGAATGGGAGGAAATTCCAGAATCTGGCTCCCTTGGGCAGATCATCTATCCACCTCTGGCATTTTTCCCATGTGGTAAAATCACCGGATGGATTGAAAATGAAATGGAACCACCGCATCGCTTCCTCAAACTGATTATCATTACTCAATCGGTGTGCAATATACAGAGGCAGATGAAAAAACAGTTCCCAGTTATATACTCCAAATGCGCTTTTCAGATTAAAATCATTTACTGGAAATGGATAATCGCCGATTATTGCAAGATCCGGCATATACTGATACTGGAATGCGAGATTACCAAGATGAATTGCGTGTGCATCACCTGCTGTCGCATACCCGAGCGGATATTGATCCTTAGCATAAGCCTGTGTAGATCGTGTTAATAAGTCATCTATAGAACTGAAATTGGCTCTTTTAACAATATCCTCTGAAAGAGGGTGATAAAAGTTTGCAATTTGATGATAAACAGTGGTCTCGTTATCCAGCTTCTTTGATGATTCAGCATTTTGT
This sequence comes from Chitinispirillaceae bacterium, assembly GCA_050301235.1. Taxonomy (GTDB): domain Bacteria; phylum Fibrobacterota; class Chitinivibrionia; order Chitinivibrionales; family Chitinispirillaceae; genus JAFGIN01. The sequence continues at coordinate 20,287 of JBNKZD010000041.1, forward strand.
TCCGGCGAAGAAACCGGTTTAAAAAAGAGAACTTTTCCCTGAAGTTGCAGGAAGAATGGCTTTGGTGAATTTTCCAGAAAAGAGAGATTGGTTGGAAAACAGGCAAAATATTCAGGAGTCCTTTTCAATAATGTATTCTTTTTAGGATATTCGAGTGCTCCGAAATCGCTTTTTGTCTGATTTTCATCACTTTCAATTGCCCGATTTTGTTTCAGGTCGGTTCCTTCTGGAATCATACCATTTTTCGACAGGTCAGGTTCATTAAGAACAGGAATCAGAGTCGCATTATTATCAATCCCAAAAGAAAATGCAGCTAATTTATTAATTTCCTCCCTCTCTGTGGTAATTACATCTTCAATTTCCTGCACTCGTTTTCTTTTTATCTTTTTGAAAAGTTTTCTGACTGTTTTATTTTTAACAACCAGGCGTTTGACTTTCAGACTTTCGACGATTGTGCTGTAGGCGTATACCTGTATTTCAACATTTTCCGATTTTACTTCAGCCCGGAATTGAAAAATATCAACCGGATTAATAAATTTATCATCAATGTTTTTGAGCAGGTGAATAAAAGTCTCTTGTGAAAGTCTTTTTGCACTCCATTTCCCATCAGAAAATTCACTCCAGGCAAGCTTCAATTCAAAATACTTGAATGTATCTTTGTATAGTGGATTTTTCTGATCTGTTAATGATCCATTTTCATTCTCAACCTCTTTCTCTTTAATTTCGACTATCGGCCAGAACAGATATATCTTATTACGGAAGGGAACTGGTATAACGACATCGGAGGTGATATCCAGATCTACCTTCTCCCAGGGGGTCCAGTATCCAAGCCCACCTGTGGAATCATGGTTTTTGCGATAATAGAATGAATGCGGATAATGATGCGTACGTCCGACAACGTGAAGAATCTTTTCACTCTGAGTATCCTCTGAAAATGCTCCGATCACTTCAAGATTGGCGATCTCGCTCAACCCGCCAGTATACGCCTTGAATGCCTTTTCAATATTAGTTTTACTCAGATCTTTCTGAAGTAATCCGGATTCGAGGTCCTTGAACAGTGGCGTCTTGTCATCTCGCAATTCAGGTTCAATCCAGTTTTCAGGGTATAAAAAGATCTTTCTGTTTGCTTCCCAGAGCCGGTAATTTTTCATCCATGACCATTGCTGTTTTATCTTGTCATTAATCTCTATCTGCGGCTCAAATTTCAATATCGCCCTTTGAATCAGCATTTGAATAGAACTGTTCGCCTGAACTATTCGTGTTGTTTTTACAACCGGCTCCATACTGACATCAATCAGGTATTTCGCATAAATTCCTGCCCTGTTGATAAATCCGGTTCTGCCATCCAGTACATTCCAGACTTCTTCATCTATCTCCTGCTCGCCCGATGGCAGTCCCGCCAATGTCTTGAAGCTTTCTAAACGATCAGCCAGACCTGCCTGACTTGTTCCAATCTTATGGCCCAGAAGACTGTGAAGTATTTCGGCACTATAGCTGGCACCAGATATCGGACCTGTATATCTGTCCGAAAGCAGATAGGCACATAAGGCATCTCTTTGACGTGTACGAAGCCGGTCTACAACCGGTTCTGCGACTTCAGCCCATTTTGCCTGTGTAAATTGTGCCCTGAGAGCATTGATCAACGTTTCGCTCTGTTCAAAGGTATTATCGCTTGAGTAAGTATCATCATCCTCAAATAGCAGTGACTTTCCAAGTTCAGCCGTAATACCGAGCTTTTTCAACAATGTACAGGCATCATACAATCTGAACCACATATTGGTAGTTCTACAATCGGTATAACTATAATTGCGCAACGCCGTCATCAGAACCGTAATATCATGCTCATTCCAGTCAAATACACTTGCGATATAACGGGATATTTCTGGCTGAGATGTCGAATCATTCCAATGGTAAGCCTGCTTCCAGATATCGAACAGGCTGATGTTTTTCTTTTTAAATGGGAGTGTTGAATGAAGAATATACGTATCTATAAGAGCAATGAATCCACTATATGAGGCTGAATCACTGCATAAATTGTTGAAATTTAAATTGGAAATAGATTGACGGTGATTGGAAAGAAACGTGATCTCATCAAATTTGACATTCAAAACCCGAAGCAGCCATGCCGCGTTTACGAAACGATTCAAATCCGCAGCGGTTCCGGTAATCGTATCTGTTTCATCCAGAAGAGATGGAATCGGGTCTTCCGAAGCTTTGTTTTTCCATACGCAATTGATATTCAGATTTTCCGGTTTTGGTCTTGCAGGTTCTTCTGGTTCTTCTGGTGCGGTCCATGTGACTAGTATCTTGTAAACAGTACCTTCCACAAAATTGTAATCGGTAACCTCCTCATTGGTTGAAATGTCATAAATGCTGACATTGGCAGCACCCAAATCGGTAACATCCGGATCGTCAGCTTTTTCCTTTGTATAATGAATGTTAACAGCGAAACCATATTCTGCCGTTTGCGGTACGACCAGCCAGGAGGTCCATGTAGCAGCTACTGCTGTTGGCGGCAATTGTTCACTGTCGATTTCGCTTTTTGCTACAATATTCACACTTGGAACAATTTTTGTGATATGAGCGCCTTCGCCGGGTTGAAATTCAGCATGCCAGCCGCCTCTGCATATTTCTGTCCATCTATTTAAAAGAGATTTGGATTGGTTACTGTTACTATAATAAAGTAAATTCTGCAGGAGAACCCGTCCGGTATCAACAGGTATTTTACAAAATGATGAAAGTTCATTTATTACCACTTCCTCAACTGCTGTTGTTACCTGCCCGGAACCGATTCCCAGTCCGGATACCACCCTGATTATTTCTGAATGAACTTTGACCAGCAGCTTTAGTTCATCTCCGTCATCAGGTAGCCATGAAAACCCTGCTACACTGTTGCCTGTTAACATATAATCAAGTTTATCGAGTGTGATCCCCGATTGTTTTATTTTTCTCAGAAGTGCACGGCATTCATACAGAAATTCTACTGTAAAGGGTTCGATTGATGCTTTGTTTCTAACTATTCTTAATAATTTGTAGAATTCCTTTATTGTCAAACCCAATGTTTTTGAAAAATCCGCGGCTCGCAGCATTCTGGCTAAACTGCTGATAAGAAGATGTCTGCCATCAAGAAGTGTTTTTGCATCCGGTTCACTTACAGGATCGGTATACTCTGTTACTACCAGTTCGTAATGCACCAGCAGTGAAAGTTCCTTGTAAGTTACATTCAATCCTTTTAACAATGTGCCGATATCCCCGCCATAAACATCATCACCGACTACAAACCTTCTGCTGTCAACCGGTTCTACTGTATCGTTGAGCATCTCTTTCCAGACTGCAGCTCTTTCGGGATTTTCGATAGTATTTATAAAAAGTTGTTCAAGCAGGCTACCCTGATCACGTCCTAAATTGAAGTTATCGACCCATCCACTGAGCCATACAGCCGCCTGAATCGGACCAACAGAAAATTCTTCAGCAATTCTGAGATAAAGGAACAGGTAAGAGAGTGTCGTTGCGTCAATATTGACACTTAGCGGTACAGTTCTGTTTGAGTCGTTATCTATTGCATGCTGTACAGTTCCCATCGCAAGCAGTCTGTCCACAGACAGAACATCCATCCCGAGATGATTGCAAAGCCGGTGAAACCTGGCAAGGTCGAAAAACAGATCGGAAGAAGTATTCTTGACAAGGATTTCACTCAATTCACCCCGTTCAATTGAATCATCTTTTTCATCATCTATAAAGATAGTGTTGTGTTTATACCATATAGTATAGGTAGAAAAAATGTCGAGAAATTGATCAAAGGTAAAACCTGTCCGGTCCATTATCTCTTTTGCATTGGAAAGATATACATACCAGAGAGTTCCAACCTCATCATCATCTCCTGAGTATATCCGTTCGGGCAGTCCCCACAGCTCCCAAGGGGTGGCGTTATCGTTAATAATCAACCCAAGTTGATTGGCAGTCATTTCGAAATATGCCTGCATCTGCGATTGATCTGTATAATCAAACGTTTGGCTTGTTGATGTTAACAGTTGTAACAGGTTGTGTCTGCTGCTGTTTTTGAGCCTGAGGAACTCATTTACCTGTTGAAATGCCAGGCTGAATGGCAGAAGTACCGGGTAGGGGGGATATTTGAGAACTTCGTATGCTCCACGGTGTGTATGTTCCGGTCGGGTTCTGCGAAGCTGGGCATCTTTCCCCGTCTGAGGGAAAGGTGTTATCTTAAATAAACCATCATTATTTTGAGATTCCACAAGATAACGCCAGGAATCACAGATCAGATACCAGGTTGTCTCCGAATGTGCCAGAGGTTGAATGTAAGCGTCGCTATTAAGATGAAACCCGCGATTACTGAACTCTATCAGGACTGGTGAAGGAATCGTGATTTTGTCTCTTGATGCACGGTCTTGCTGGTTAGCTAAACAGGCATCGATATAATTACTGAAAACGTCTTCAGGTTCGTCAGGATTCTCAGGATTGGTCTCCATTGGTGCGACCAGATAAAAACTCCTCGAACAAACGGCATCTTCAAGAATCTCATTTACCAGATCGATGTATGCAACCGGACCATTTGTATTTCTGCATGAGAGATCGGTTTCCTTCAGATCCGGTCGGCGGGAGAACAGAACACTCCTGACATGATCATTTAAAAACTCAAGAAGGTCGACATTGTATGCCGAAGGACTGAAAATTGATTGACAATCCTGACATTTACACTGGTTCTGCGTGCCAAACAGCGTTGCAATATCCGGAATTATCTGCTTTCCGGTAAGCTGTTGGCCATCTGATAATGTTCTAACGCTAAGCGCTCTAAGCGGTGCTGCTGTAATTTCAGTTGGTGAAGTCTCCATTGGCGCTGCCATCAGTGATGAAGATTCGGGAGTAGTACTGATATCCGGATCGGTCTCCTCCGGACTTTCGGTAGTTTCTTCTATCAGCTTCTCTGTAATAGCACTGAGTGATGTTTTGGAAAGATCGGATTGTTGATTGAATGTCCCCATCAAAAACAAGGTTTGACTTGCAGTATGCACTGCTGCGGCATGAAGAGTCTGCGCATCATCCACTCCTCCGGCCAGATCGGAGTAGTTTTTAACAAAATCATCGGTGTTTAAGTGGGCTATTGCCAATGCTGATGTCAGATCGTGTTGAATTAAACCATCGACAACAATAAAATCTGATGTCAGCCGGTATAATCTCTGAACTAACGATAAGTTCTCATAAAGATCCTTAAGCACCCTTTTTTCATCAATACTCATGGCTTCATCATAGCCAAGTATCTCAAGGGTGATCTCATCTGCAAAATCAAACGATTCATGTTCCTGCAGGAAATCGAAAACAGAACTCCATCCTGCCCAGATCTCCGCTTCGGGATCAGCGAGTTTCAATTGCAGTTTAAACCTGAAACGGTCCATCGGAAAGAGGGTTGTTATACGCCTGAACAGTATCAATGCATAATTGTTTCTTTTCTCACTATCTGTTTCACCCGGTACGGATTCAGGCCATTCTACGATTTCATAAGGATCGGTTAATTGATCAAAAGGAAGAATGCGATCGATGACCATTGTTTTCCAGTCACCTTTTTCAAGCGACACAAAATCTTCCAGAGTGGAAAAACCTGCTGATTTTGAATGCTCAATCATGGCATTGGATAGCGGACCAAATTCATCCGCGAATTTCTGGATATCAAAATAGAATTTCAATGTATCAATGTATGGTTTCTCAGATGGTTCAGTAAGCACTTCATCGAGCGTTTCCCAGAATTTTTCTAAACTGTGTGCACTTTTCACATAGCTTTGCAAAACTCTACTTTTTACAGTGTCATCGCCGGTATCAGGTAGCTCTGCTTGGTTAAAGAGTCTACCTGCATTTGTTTTTTGTGTTTCTAGTGTTAGTATCTCTTTTTGTATCTCTTGCCATTCATTGACAATATCTTCCAGATCATCCTGCGTTTCAGGGGGTATGATAGATTGAGATATGGACGATACAAGTATCGTATGCAATCGGTCAGAATCGATCCTGTAGAGATCCTGGTAACTTTTCACATTACCGGTTTTGATCAATGCATAGATTGTCTGATAATTAACCTTGTTGAGTGATGTTGATGTTGAAGATAATTTTTCCGTAAGGTTTTGTGTTAACACCATCGAATAGGCGATTCTGTAAATCTCATCCTTCGGTTTTTCAGTTACCTTTGATACAAATTGCAGTTTTTTATCATCAACAGCAATGGTTCGCAGTAATTCCGGCGTAAAACCATTTTCTGTGAGTACCTCCACCGTATCAGTCAACTCTGAAAGGTCGGAAACGGAAATTGTATCGACCGTTAAATCAATTGTTGTCACAGTCTCCGGCTTATTGATAACATCCGATTTTGCCAGCAATACATCTTCAATCCCGATTCTCTTTTGAACTTCTATATATATATTTGCTTTGCCCGGATCCGGAATGTTCGGAGGCAGATCGGGATAATAGTTTATGGTGTATTGGCCTTTTGAATTCGAAGTTCCCCTTCCAATCTCATCTTCTTTAATTTGATTATTTATTATACTGATACGCTTAATAATGGTAGTACAGCCACTGACCGGAACTCCTTTGGTATTCACAACCACTCCGGAAATCGTATGGAGTTCACCCAGGTTTGATTGATTGAAGTCGAAAACCTGATGTTGTGAGGGGGATGGAATTGTACCTGTCCCAATCTGTGTGTTTTGTGAATCATATACTCTAATTATAAGGTTGGGCGATGGACGTCCGCTGCCACCATGCTGAAAATCACTTTCCAGATACACTATCCGGTATTGTCCGTTTTGATCGGGTGTTGCTGATCCCAGAGAGAATTCCTTGTTCTCGAAACAATCGAAAACGGTCACCATGCCTGATGTCAAATGTGATCCATCCAGGATTATAACTCCGGATACACTCCACTGATCCGATGAAGCTGGAACCACAAGATCTACAATTTCATCTTGCGAAGGTGATGATCTGGTCATTTCTGCGATAACGGTATCATCAGTATCATAAGCTCTCACTACCAGGTATGGTGCGCTATGCTCCACTGTTTTACCAAATGTGTCTGAGGTGTAATTTATCTCATACGTGCCGGTGTCACTTATGGTTTGTTCCCCTAACAGGCGCTCTGGAGAATAAAATGTATCAAAAGCTCTGACAGACCCGCTGGTTACCAGGACCGATGAAGCATCCTTTACTGTTCCGGATACCCGCCAATCGTTACTAACCCCTCCACCAATAATTATTGGAAGAATCGATTCATTTACCACATCAGCAAATTCTTGTGTGTGAAGAAGAATGCCCTGGGTGTCAAATACTTTGATTGTAAGAGTGGGATTTGTTCTTGGTGGATAAAATGATTCTCTCCCGAAGTTTAGTGTGCATATACCGTCCGCTTCCAGGCCGGCGCCACAGAGAGCTTGCATGGTATCGCCATACGATTCAAAGGCGAGAACCTGCGAAATCTGTTGATTTGTTGGTATACTGTTATCTGGCCAACGTAATTGGACATATACGATCCATGAATAGGGAACACTCATAGTCATTAACTCCCTTCAGAATTTATTCAAATTTTATAGATGGTTTTAACATCCATTGTTCTTAATTTCCATAGTGAAAAAGTTCTAATAGTATGTATTTAATCGGTAAACTGGACACAAAAAGTGCGCATTTACCAGAATATTGGCATAGCAAACGAAAGAAGTGTATTCTCGAACAGAACACACTCTCAAAATTGTCGGTTGCGGAACTCTACCACTGCAACCATTTTTTATCAGATTGATATACCTGAAGTGGTTATATCAATTCGACTGGACAATTGTGTAACATAAATCTAACATTAACGAATAACTATATATACAGGTGAATAAGGTGGCACGCTTAAATGAAGACTTCCCTTATTCCCTTATTATTAATAATAATTTGGCATACACAGTAAATGCAAATTTTTGTTAATTTTTTTGTATATTTTTTTCCAGAAAGGATTACTTAAAATCAAGCAGAAAATATTTTGACATGTATAATTTTTTTGATTCCCAAACGAACGCATGTAATTTAGCTTTTAAGGAAAATCGCTGTTTATGTGTAAAACTGTCAGAACGTTCGATTTATGAGAACTGCATTGATATTATTACCTGCCTGGTCAATCCAGAATCTACCATTGGGTTTGGCGACTGTTGCTACACAATTTCGCAATTGTGGATACCCTGTAGAAGTATTTGACCTGAATGTTTCATGCTGGCATCAATGCAGACGTCGCTATGGTAACACATGGAAATATGGTCATCCATTGTATTGGGACGACCAGTCGCGTTCAAAATCCTGGGAGAGAGATGAGAACGATAAAATAGAGAGCTTAACCCCCGAAATGACTTCTCTAATTGACAGAGTAATGGCTCGCGTTCTCGGCAAATCTTTTGACCTTTTTGCATTTTCGGTTTTCGAAGGAAATATACTTTCAACACTTTATGCCATACAATGCATTAGAAATAGATTTCCTGATGTCCGAATGCTTTTTGGGGGACCATCCGCAGAAGATATTTTTCTGAACTCTAATAAAGATACAAATAGTGGACACTGGCCGACAGAAATGGATTATGTTATACCAGGAGAAGCGGAAAATGTGTTATCAGAATTTTGTCAATGGTTGAAAAATGAAATTGGTGAACCTCCCGATGGTGTAATTACATTTCGTAATTCATCGGTAAAATATAGTACCTCCGTTTCAACGAAAACCTGGGAGACTCTGGAAATAGATTATTCTGGTTATGATCTGACATATTATTCACAAAGGGTGATTCCAGTTGAAATTACACGTGGATGCACTCGGAAATGTGCATATTGCTCTGAAAAAAAACTGTATGCGGGATATAGAGTTAAATCAATCGATTGTCTTATAAGGATGTTTCAAACCTGTACAAAAAAGTGGAAATGCCGGTGGTTCAGTTTTACAGGGTCAAACATCAATGGTGATTTTTCTTTTTTCGTTGAGATGCTTAATCGAATACAATCATCGGGAATTTCCATGGGTTGGGGTGGTTCAATAATACTGAATAAACAATTAGATACACAAACAATTCGTGCAATGGCAAGGTCCGGATGCACCTATATCAATACTGGCATTGAGAGTGCTTCGCCCGCAGTTCTTGAAAAAATAAATAAACCCATTGATCTCGAACATGCAGAAAGAATTCTACACGATCTTCACATTGCCCGAATTAATGCAGCAGTTAATTTCATTGCTGGTTTACCCGGCGAATCTGAAGCTGATCACCAATTAACACTCGATTTTATACGAAAAAATGGAAAGTATATCAAAAGAGTTCATGTGAGTCCATGCAGAATTTTTAAAAATACAGCTCTCAGTTTAAATCCTCGACAATTTAACATTAAATTCCTATCGGGATGCGGACCTGATGAATGGGTAACAGAAAATGGGGACAATACTATTGCTATTCGTCAGAGACGGGTAAGTCAAATCATAAGTATAGCGGTTGAATGCGGAATTCAATGGCTTGCCCCATTTGAAAACGATATAAGTTTGAGAAGAAATTTCTGATTTAGTTATTTGAGATATTCGTTAATGATATAATTGAATAAATGGTTTTCAAGCGTTCTCCCGGAATTGGCAATCCGTCATATCCACACAATCCCGCCAAACCGCAAAGAAAACTGCATCCCCCAATTTCCAATCCAAGACATCGAGGGTCGCAATATATATCCCCATCGGTTATTTCTTTTAAATTGAAAATTTGCAGTAGTGTTAAGGAAAAGAGCTCCTTTGTTTACATGTTTAACAGTTCCGGAAGAATATGAAAGCTTCGTCTCGATAATTTTAGTTTCCTGAATAATTGCCCCCCCAATTGAGATTGAGGGAAAAAGGGTTGTTTTATCACTCAGGTTGAATTCTCTCCCGTAAAAGGCAGAAAAACAATATAAGTCAAAAGAGTTATCTATATAAAAGTCAACATTACATTCGAGACCTACTGCATTTTTATTGAAACCAAGTACACCAGAAAGAAGTGAGATATTGATTCCATAGTCTGCCAAAGTTAATGAAAATCCGCCTGAAGGGGCAACTATTCCTTTGATTTTACGAAGAGTAATTTTTTCTTCTTGAACTTCCCGTTTTTTAATGCGAATGTTTTCAGTTCTCGGAAAATACCCGCTTTTAGTAATTTTAAAAGTATGTTCCCCAACCGGAAGTTGAATTTTGAATGAAGACCCGACGTAGATGTGAGTACCTGTTATAATTGTGCAGGTATCGGGTCCCACAGAGAGGACCAGCCCCTGCTCCAGTGAGTCCAGTTCGTTAACAAGGCAGAAGTCTTTTTCCTGATCAACAGGGGTTAACAGAGAGTTCTCAGTGGTTTCCTCTTCATCATCTTCTGTAAGCGAGTGAATAGACTGATCATCATACACATGCACCAGTCCCCCTTCATCACCACAAATCCAGATTTCTTTGCAATCCGGGCTTATCATAATGCTGTACAGATCCTCTTCATAATCATTTTTAATTAGTGACCAGGATTTTCCCTGGTCTGATGAGAACGCAAGAAGCCCATCGTCGCCGCTAGCCCACCAGTTACAATTGGATGAAACACAGATATCGTTAATATCCCGGTCTGAGATAGTTCCTGATAATATTCGGTTGCCCATGTTGTTATAAAGCAAAATAGCACCATTATCACAACCGGCAATTATCGAGTTATCGTTAAGAAGAGCTATCGCGTTGATTGATTTGTCTGTATGAAATTGCTTTGTCAGGTCCCATGATTTCCCTCTGTCTTTAGATACATAAAACCCGTTATCGTTTTTCAAAAGCAGAACATCACCGTACTGTTTAATATTCACGGAACTTTCAAATCGTATTGTGGCAACATATTCAATATGCATCGTGGTAATCATCACTTCATCTGCAAGTGGATTTTCTCCAATTTTCCGAACAATACCACCTTTATATTCGTAGATATAATTAGAAGAGCCTGTTAAAATGCATTGCCCATCAGAGAAAACGAATATCCAGTAGAGTGCTGCATTCGAAATCTTAGAAAGTATTCTCCATGATTTGCCCCCATTGGTGCTGGAAAAAATTGCTGTCCGGCGCTCAAAATCGGGACCACCTATACCTGCTTGTTCGACATCATTTTCTACCAGCGTCATGATTAATTCTCCTCCGGGAATTTCTTTAATGGAACTAAGGAGGTAATCATCTTCATTTACCCAGCCTTTGATATTCGGCATCTCACTTTCATCCCAGTTCCTGCCGCCATCTTCGGAGAAAACAACGGTCATTTCATCACCGATAGCGATCATGTTTCCGGAGGAGTGGATAATAACTGCATTTAATCGCTCATCAGCGTCGCAGTCGATGAGCTCTGTTTTCCAGGAGGCATTTACGGTAATGATCAGCAAAAACATTAGAACTACTATTTTAAAAAAAGTACTTTTAAATAGAATGTGAAAACTTAACAATGTGATCCTCATTTTCTTATAAGTATTGATTGATGAGTGTTGCAAATGAAGATATATTATGGTATTCTGAATTTCAAAAAAGACAAAACTGAAGGACACTGGCAGGTAAAAAATATCATTTGTCCTAAAATACAGCAAATTCACATGTCGCTGTTAACCTCTCTTTCCGTCTATATATATTAAAAGCAAAAGTAGAGGTCAAAAAAAAATTAACATATGAACTTTTTTTTAAAAACAGCAGTTATGATAGTAATTTTTTTAAGGGTTGCTTCATCTGAAGATGATAAGATCGCAAGTATAATTTTGGGGAATGTATCTGTTATGCATACTATACCCATTGAAGATTCATTAGTAAGGGCAATTTTTTATTTTAAACTCACAAATAGTTTTAATGTTGTTCAGTATGATACAATACATGGAATCCACGAGGAATGTAAAAGATTGAAAGTACCCTTTCTTGTGTTTGACGACGTACTTAAATTCCTTTGTAAGAGGGGAATCTGTCATTACGTATCAGCAGAATTTGAATCATACACTATTTCCGGAATAAGGCCAGACTTGCAGTGGAACAAAAAAAATATGAACATAATTACGGGGTGTGCCCTGAATGAATTTTTTAAAGAAAGTTATTTTACAATAGCATTGACCTTGTACAGTAGTTACGATTCAATTAAAGGGTTAAAGCAAATATGTATAAAAGATACTGTTATGCTCGATAACGATAACCCCGATTTTTTAGGGTATATTGGTTTATTATGTAATTCCGTAGTGGATTCATTGCATAAAATAATTTATAGATAATAATGTCAATAAAATGTCGTAATGACTGATTTGGAATAAATATTTTTCTAACAATTTTGAGAATGAGAAAATGTAGCATGGAAAAACCAATCAAAGAATACGAAACCGGAACTGCCAAAATCGATAAAAAGATAGACTCACTCATAGAGTGCATGGGTGGGGGCACTACAAATGATCTCGCCAGAGAGATTATTACATCAGCGGTAAAAATGGGCCTGGAATCTCACGATTCTTATGATCTTCAGTTGGTGAATGCTGCATTAAAAGAGATGCGGTACGGTTCCAAAGTGTTTTCAGCATATAGGGACAGGCGCAAAGTTCTCATTTTTGGATCCGCCAGATCAAAGTCATCATCACCTGAGTATCGCATGGCAAAAAGTTTTGCTGCAAAAATGTGCAAAAAGGGATTTATGGTAGTGACCGGCGGTGGTCCGGGAGTGATGGAAGCCGGTAACCGCGGGGCACCGGAAGGTATGGATTTCGCGTTGAATATCCGTCTTCCGTTTGAACAGAAACCAAATCCGTATGTGTCGATTGACAATAAACTGATCAATTTTAAATACTTTTTTACACGCAAACTCTTTTTTGTTAAAGAAAGCGATGCAACAACAGTGTTCCCTGGAGGGTTTGGTACTCTTGATGAGTGTTTTGAGGTACTCACTCTTGTTCAGACTGGTAAAGCAAAGCCCCGCCCTATTGTACTTATGGAACCGCAAGGATCTACCTTCTGGAAAGATTGTCTGAAATTTATCAAAAAGCAGCTATCTGATGGAGGATACATCTCTCCTGAAGATGGACACCTATACACTGTTGCTTCAACTGCCGATGAAGGTGTCAAGTATATCGAAACGTTTTATCGGGTGTACCACTCATTACGGTTTGATGAAAAATGGACAATTATCAGGCTTAATAAGGATATTTCTGATATAACCTTGCAAATGCTTAACAAAAAATTCAAGGATATTATCGTTGGTGGGGTAATCGAAAGAGCGCAACCGACGGAGCACGAAATTCAGAATGCTGAGTTTCCGGAGCTGCCAAGGATACGGTTTAATTTCAATCGTAGAAATTACGGGCGGTTGTATGAGTTGATTCATGTTCTGAATCAGAATTAAATGTTATTTCTTCTCTCTGAATAGATCAAGAAACCGGTCTTCATACAACTCAAAAAGTTTCCATCGATCCAGTTCATTTTTGAGTTCGGTTGCCTTTGTCCGATCATTGACAGCTTCTTTGAAGAGATTTTCTATCTTTTCCATAACATAATGAGGAATCTTTTCATCTTCAATTTCGCCAATCTCTTCATCTTCCTCTTTATTGATCGATGGCATGAACTCTTTGATCCGTTCTTCAATCACAGCAAACTGCTGATCGATACTTTCGACACCATCCTCAAGTTCTGAAATGTCAATGTCAAACCCGAGTACCTTTGAAACGTATTTTACAATGGAAAGCGATGCTTTAGGGTAGGAAAGGTTCGTAGCATAACTTGGTATTGTGCCAAGCAGGCATGCTGCTTTCTTATCCCGTGATGCTGCTACCCCCAGAAGAAGCCCGTTAAGTCCGGCTATATACCCGTCAGGCATGGCGTGCGCATCAGTTGTTTCCAGTGATTCGAGCAACTCTTGAGAATTACTGGAAATAAGGACCTCGGAAGGCTTATCGTGCGACATCGCATGTGCAAAAGCTGCGAAGGTGAAAATCTTTTCAACAGAAAAGGTCGAAAGAAGATCTAAGATAGTTTTTATTATCGAGATCCCTTCACGGCCCGGAATCTGTGCATTACTTTCAAAAATGATAAGATCAGGAGATTTGCAATAATAAAACGTGCTTGATGGCAGATCGGGCAGTTGTGCGATACCGTCTTTGACCACAATCGAATCTGGGACAAAAAACGGAGTCATATCAATTTCTGCAAAAGGTTTTGCATCAAGTTTTCTTCGGAGGTAATCGACGGTAATCAATCCAACATTTCCCATGCCTGGCCAGGCTGCTAAAAATGTAGGGGCTGTATCAAAATGAATCTGTTCAAAAATCTGCATTCGTTTAACCTCTTAAAAATTTTTCAATTATTTATACCCTTAAGAGGTAATTGCAAAACTCCCGGTTTGTTTCGACTCCGCTCAACAAACGGCCTCTGGAACGTACCCGAAGCGGAGTCGAAGGGTACTGATGCAGAGTTTTGCAATTACCTCTTAAATCATACAATATATACCTTATAAAACAAAAATAATTATGAACCCCGAATATTAACAGCTATAAACTATTTTTAGCCGATGGAATTTAAAAAGAACAGTCTTTTTCTTGCTCCGATGGCCGGTATTACTGAGCCGGTTTTCAGAGGGATCTGTAGAGATTATTGCGCCGATATTGTCGTTTCTGAGATGGTGAGTGCTGAAGGTATCAAGTATGGATCCAAAGCGACCATCGATCTGATCATGTTTGAACAGTGCCAGAGGCCGATTGGGATTCAACTGTTCGGTGGAAATCCTGATCATCTTGCCCGAGCTGCTGCTTTCGTAGAGAGTAAAGTTTCTCCGGATTTTATTGATCTCAATGCCGGGTGTCCCGTGCAGAAAGTAATCAAAAAAAATGGGGGATCATCACTTCTTAAGGATTTAAACCATTTTGGAACGATTGTGCGATCGATGGTACATGCGGTATCTACCCCCGTTACAGTGAAGATACGAAGCGGTATACACAAATATCAGTGGGTTGATATT
>JBNKZD010000042.1:0-4468 GCA_050301235.1 Chitinispirillaceae bacterium
TGTAGTTCACCTGCCGATTTTTCAATCTTTAAGGCAATGTTAAACGCCTCTTCCCTTGATGGAGGAGCCTCTTCATATTTCTTTATTAGAGAATCTAATCTACTGTTTGTATCTTTCAAGATCTGCAATAAAGGTGCTAATAAGTCATGTGGAAATTTGTTTAACGGTTCAAAATGCTCTTTCCCACTTCGAATAAGTGCGGCATGGTTTTTTTCTTCCACTACCAATTTCCACCAGAACGCTGCGTCGTCTGGGAATAACTTATAAAAATGTGTATAGATTTTACTAACCTTCAATTCAAGATTTATAGATTCCTCAATAAGAGAAGTAACACAGTTGTTCATTTCATCGCCTCATAACAAGTTCTTAGATAGCTTCTGTATAACATTCAGGAATTAAAAGCTAAACAAATGATTTTTAGATATTTCAGAGTTTCCTGCTGCATAACTCCAAATATGAATGATATGCAGAAAAGGATATTATCCTGTTATCGGGGCATATGAAAGCCTCCGGCTCGTGCAAGATTCGGATATCATATAGAGAGAAAGAAAGCGGATCAGGATAACGCACAAGTATTAAAGAATAAAAATACGCATATTTCAATAAAAAAACTGATTTAAATTCAGCAATCTCCGGCAAAGCCTGAGGTTTACCCAGGTGTTTGTGGGAAGCGCATTGGCTCATCGGATTCCATCAACAGACCAAGATTCCGATATGTTTATTAAACCAAGAATCCAATAGATGCCCCCTGCTTTCCTCTATGTCTCCCTCTCAAAATATCAATGCCCATTCTCCATTCCCCGATTTTTATATCATTCCCCAAAACAGTTAAATCTCGTCGAAAAATGTCACTGTATCCAAATATTGTCAAAATTTGGTCTAGACATCTTAAAGTTGATCTCGATTTTGCCATTACATATCAGCACACATCAGTTTAAAATCGTATATACTCGGTTCGATGAAAAGTACTAACCATCATTGGCACGCTCTTTGCTCATTCTATAAGCGAACATAGAAGTAAAAAAAAATATATTGAGCAGTATTGAATGAAACTATGAACCATAACATTCTGATTATTTTAAGAAATTGGAGCACATTGATATTATGCAAATGAAGCCGAGACAAAATTTTATTCTTTCAAATCATGGTTTTACCATGGTTGAACTTCTGGTCTCCATGGTTGTGGCGCTTCTTGCAATGAGTGCCATTTATTCGACGTTTTTAAACCAGCAAAAATCATATGTGGTGCAGCAAGAGACCGCCGCCATGCATCAGAATATAAGAGCTGCCTCGTTTTACATGGAAAAAGAAATTCGGATGGCCGGATGTGATCCTACTGGTGCTGCCAATGCAGGGTTCCCAGTTGGAGAAGCAAATGCGGCTTCGATCCGTTTTACTGAAGATGTAACCGACGGGGCCGGCGGCAATTCGGACGGAGATGTAACCGATCCTAATGAAGACATCACATATAGTTTGGACGGAAACAGAAATTTGATCAGAACTGATAATAATGGCGCAGGCTTAGGGTCCGCGGTGCCAGCTATGGTAGCCCAAAACATCGATGCCATTGATTTTGTTTACCTGGACGATTCTTCTCCGCCAAATGTGCTTAACGACTACTCCGGAACCGGCGCTGTTCCTGCCGCAAATATTAGTCAAATCAGATCCGTCGAGATAACGATCGTGGCACGAACAGGAAACAACACGTTGGCTTCCCCAAATAATAACCCTTATTTAAACCAGCGGGGACGGCAGATTTTAGCACCTCCAGGTGACAACCTCAGCCGAAGGTGTTTAACCTATTCGATTAAATGCAGAAACTTAGGCTTATAATAGGATGATATCATGAACATTGAAAATACATATATTTCATACACGGAAACTCAAATGGATAAATTGAAAAAAGAAAACGGGTTCACGCTTCTAGAGGTACTCGTCGCCATTACCATTTTTGCAGTTGGCCTGCTTGCCGTGGCTGTTCTGCAGACCTCGGCTATCAAGATGAATTCGACTTCCGGGAAACTGACCAATCTCAGCACATTGGCTATGGACCAGATTGAAAAAATGTCCGCACTGCCATATACGGATCCTGCTTTGAATGCAGGTACCTATGGGCCGACTTCTTGGCCTTCGGACAATAATTATACCATTTCTTACACGGTAGTTATTAATCCTCCTCCGCTGGCAAACACCAAGAACATTTCGGTAACGGTTTCCGGCCGTGGCAAAACAGAGACTATCAGCTTTTTAAAACCAAATGTTGGATCTTTATAATTTCATATGGATCTCAGCATGTTAAATATATGTAAAGTGAGAAAATTTTATGAAACAAAAATTCCAGTTAAAAAATGAAACAGGGTCTGTAACCGTTTTAGCCGTGGTTTTACTGATGTTGCTGACACTTTTAGGCATGGCAGCAATAAGTACATCGAGCATTGAAACTCAGATTGCAGGAAATGAGGTGCGACATAAACTGGCATTTTACGCAGCCGAATCCGCAGCAGCTTATGTGGCATGGCACCCCGATTTATACGGCCCTGCCAATATCACTCCTGGCAATCCTCATTTATTCCCAAATTCGACGACAGATGCTGCTTATGTGCAATATACTTCGCTTATAGAAGGTACTTTCAACGTTGATACAGCCGGGACTCAATCCTTTGAAGGACAAGTAAATTACATTGGTTCGTCATCGCCTCCCAGAGGATCAGGGTATTCGGCTGGTGCGTTCAGAGCCCATCAGTATCAAATGACATGTAACGGATACAGTTCTAACAATGCTTCCGAAAATCTTATGATCGGATTTTTTCGCATTGGTTTTTAAATAGACAGGTTTTAAACATATAATGAAGAACAGAGGAAATATTATGAATAAAATAAGACAATACAGACTCACCACACTATTTGTCATATTTTGCCTTGTTTTTATGGGGCACCCGGTCTCTGCTGATGACACCTGTGTTTTTTCGGTGACCGCAGATGATCTGCCTCCCAATATCGTACTTTTGCTGGACAACGGGGCCGAGATGGAACAGATCGTCTGGCACAGCAGTTATGATAATACCGTCGATTACACACCTGGCGGTGCGACAGAGGTCGTGGGAAATCCACCAGGCGCCGGTAATGTATTTCTTAACGACAGAGGATATGCTATTTACGAAACAGGTAATAAATATTTTTTGGCCGACATCCCTGCAAGTTTGGATATAGCAGACCATACTGTTACCTTGCAGGCAATTAGTTCGGATACTGCTGCCAAAACCGGAACCTGGTTTATTGGTGGAAAAACCATAACCTTGCCTGCTGAACCGTCCAGTGTGGCGGTTGGCGGGGTCATCGATAATGCAAATCATTTCAGATATTCCAAAAATTATCTGAACTGGATTTTCTTTAGCGGTTTGTATGCCGGCAATGGATCAGATTTGCCGAAGATGAGCCGTTTTTATAAAGCCAAAGAGGCCATCATGACCGTGGCCTCGGGTACGCGCGACAAGGCAAAATTCGGTATTTACTACTTTTCCAATGCCACAGGCGGATCACAGGCTCAACCCCTTGCACTAGTGGCTGATGCCAATGGGATTTTGACATCTGCCTTTATAAACAACATTAATAATATGCATACGGTTACCTATTCTCCGCTGGCTGAGGGACTTTCAACAGTGGGGTATTATTATTCCTCTCCCTCTTCAGGCGCCTCAGGCGGATATTGCCAATCAAATTTTGTCATCGTCATTTCACCGGGAATTTCTTCAGAGGATCAGGGCACACCCTCTCAGCATGTACCGGACAGTCTGGCCGATTTTGACGCTGATGATGCAGCCGGTGGTATTACTGAGGGTAAAATTAAAGAGGATAACACGCTCTATACGATCCCTGTGAATCAGAACGGTTCCACCTATTTGGATGACGTTGCTTATTATCTTTATTCGCATGATATCGTGGGAGATGCACCATCCACCGGATCCCTTTGTTACGATGCATTATCCACCGGAGAGTTTAATGTGGGCGAAACCGTAACCGGTGATACTTCAAATGCTACAGGATACATAGCAGTTGTGAATGTCGATACCGGAACGCCATCCGGTTGCTTGGAGCTTGAAAGCGTAAGCGGAACTTTTGAAAATGATGAAATTATAACAAGCACCAATAATCATTCTGCCACGGTGAACGGGTCTTTGTTTGATTCGGGAGAAGGATACCAGAATGTATTCACCTATACTGTAGGGTTTATGGGTGATAATGAAGGGAATCTCTTTTTGATAAACACCTCAAATAACGGAAACGGCAAGAAAAATCTTTATGACACCTCAGATGAGGATTACGCGAAATACCACTTTACCGCTCAGTCCCCGGATGCTTTGTCAGCACAGCTCCTGGCGGCTGTAAACAGCATCCTCTCAAAAACCAGCACATTTATGGCACCGGTCGTGCCGGTCACAAGGACCACCAGTGGAAACAGAATTTATAT
>JBNKZD010000043.1:0-12879 GCA_050301235.1 Chitinispirillaceae bacterium
AAGGCAAATACTGGGGATTTTGAGACTGAAATGTGCGTATACTGGTTAAAAGGTAATGCATATGTAAATACATTTTCGTTTTAGGGCATTGGTGTCAAGAAAAATTACCCCTGAAAATGGTCAATTTAGAACAGAAACTAATTAATGATATATTGGAAGATATCCTGAATCTTACCTGCATGTATAAACATCATTATTCAATACTTTAGTCTTTGGTATTCCAGGTTCATGCAGTTTTTTATCAGCCCACTTTCTTCCCCGATGCCTCAAGCAGCATCGCAATCGTACTTCCAAGCGAATTGATAGCATCCTGTGAATCAAATGTAAATCCTATGTGCACTTTTCCATCGGGAGAGGATTTTGAAATTGATTTGAAACTCTCCTGAAGAGCAAGCGCAAGCGGACTTTCTGTTTTTTCCGGCTGTGCGGCTTGTGGCAGTGATTCCTGGATAAATGAAAAAACTGCAGAGAGAAGCTTACCGGATGCTTCTGATGCACGGTCATTGGTTGGGAAGGGTTCCGGCTGTTTTTCTTCGGTGACAGCATCGAGCATACTTTCGTCGACTGGTGCCGGAGCTTTTTCACCAAGTAAAATCTCAAGTTTGCTTTTAATATCATCAATACTTGAAGTCATCTCGACGGCGGTTACATCAGATGATGCATCAAGGGCCGCAAGTGCAAGATCTTTTTTATTTGACAACGTTGAAAGCATCCGCTCTTCAATGGTTCCTTCGGTAACAAGCAGATACACATGTACCGGCCGTAACTGGCCCATCCGGTGGGCTCTTCCAATACGTTGGTCGAGAATCGCCGGGTTCCACGGAAGATCCACATTAATCACGGTATTTGCACTCTGAAGATTCAATCCGGTTGAGCCGGCATTGGTGGTCATAAAAAGTCTGCAATCAGGATTGTTCTGGAACTGATTTACAAGCATCTGTCGCTTTTTCTGAACAACGCTCCCATCAAGACGTACATAATCCACATTTAGCGGTTTGAGAATCTCTTCAATACAGTCAAGCATTGTTGTCCATTCCGAAAAGAGGATTATTTTTCTGCCCTGTTCGTCAAGGAGGCGGGGGAGGAGTTCTGCAAGATATTCCAGCTTTGAAGAGTACGACGGTTGTTTTTTATCGACTAGAAAGGTGCTGTCGGCTGACATTCTGGCCAGAAGCAATGATTTCTGTAACCGTAGAAGATCCATTTCAGTAAGGTATGGTTTTGCAGCTATTTGACGAGCAATTTTCATGTTTGCATCATTGATATCAAACTGCTCCTGAGTAGGGGCAATCCGGATGATCTCTGTGGTTTTGGGCGGCAGCTGCTGAATAACTGTATCGCGGGTTCTTCGGAGAAGTATACCTTTGAGGTTCTTTCTGAGAGTATCAAGATTTTTGTATCCCAGTGCTTTTCCCCGGTCATCAACAATTTTGTGAAAATTGTAAAATCTGAATGCCGGACCAAGTTGCCGCTCGTTAATAAATTCAACAACGGAATACAGTTCGTCCAGTTTGTTTTCAAGTGGTGTACCCGATAATACAAGCGCGAATCTCGAGTGAAGCGCCTTTATCATCTGGCTTGTTTTTGCAGCCCAGTTTTTAATGCGCTGGCCTTCATCGAGGATAATAAAATCCCATTTTACCGGTTCGATCCAAATCAGGTCGCGCATTACCTGCTCGTAATTGCAAATGGTAAAAAAACGATCATTATCATATTGATCTTTACGTTCTGTTGCAGTGCCAAGGATATGTTGATAGGTATGATCACAGAATTTACGAATTTCGTTACCCCACTGTGATTTAAGTGATGTCGGGCAAATGATAAGTACTTTACTTATATCGCAATAGCGGGAGAGCAGCTCAGCCGCACCGATTGCCTGGATCGTTTTTCCAAGCCCCATATCATCGGCAAGTACAGCACGCCCGGTACCGGCAATAAAAGCAATTCCATCGATTTGATAGGGTAGCAATTCAACTTTGAGCAGGCTTTTGCGAAGAGGATGGCCTGCTGGATCATTTCTGATATCCTTAACAATAGTGGTCATTTTCTGGAGGCTGATTTTTTGTGAGATATACTCTTCAGCATCAGGGAAAATTACTGGTTCGTACCCTAACTTAACCGCTTCTTTTATGGAACCTAGGAGTTCATCAACCGACTTAACTTCTTTATTGCAGTATTTTTTGAAAATTGCTGATATCGGCGAATCTTCAGGCTCAGGAACTGCGACTCGCAACTCCTGATGAGTGCCGTAATGGATAAAAATTTCGACATCTTTTAGAGTGTGAGGTTTTTTCAAGGTATTCGCCGGATATTTTTTCTGTACTGTCTGAATTACTTTCATAATGTGTTTACAGGTGCCAAGCGTATTTTTACGATAGTCCGGGCAGGAGCAGAATGACTGACCCCGCTCAAGACCTCTGAGATCAACCCTGTAAGTTTTTCCAGATTCTGTACTTGTGACAATGTATTCGCACCAGGGGGTTTTGGGTTCAGAAGCTTTTATAGACATCCGTTCGGTTGCAGCCCGATCTTCACGACGCGCGATTTCACGCATGACAAGCTCATCATCAGAGAGTTCTCCGGTTGCCAGATCTTCAGCCGGCGGTTTTGCAAGTCCAAGTGGTGTTTTATTCTCCAGAAGCATTGCAAACGCAGCACCTTTGTGTTCACAGTTGAGGTGATTACATACACTGCAGATAATTCGCATCTTATTCACAGAACGATCATCATCTATTACAGAAACAAGAGCATCCTCAACTTTAATTCTGAAAACATTTTTTGTTATTTCAACATCGGTATCAAGATCAATTTGAGATTTTACACCAAGCTTAAGAAGCTTTTTACCATTGGCTCCCAGCAGGGAGGCTGCTTTTTCATATGAAAGTCGGGATAATCGGTCACGAAGGGTCTGCATCTAAGTCCACTTTTTTTAATGGTGTAAAAGAAAAATAAACAGATTCGTAATATGGTTAAATTGCCGGTGTTGATCAAGGATTTTTAGTCTGATAATTCAGGCAGATTAAAAAAAAGATTGAAAATAATAATATCACTGGATGGTGAATCACATCTCCGTTTTCTGACAGATTTTGAGCATCAAATAAATTGGTAGATTCAGCCAATAAATTCCACTCGTGATACATTTCTACATCCGCTCATTTCGAATAATCGAAATCAACAACGAAAACGCCATCACTCCCGCAGTTAGAAAACCCACGATTCCAATGAGCGGCATATCGTAAATTTTTGGAGGAATATTGGAGAGGATAACCACAGATGATCCAATGACAAGTGCAGCAAGTACCAGAGAAAAAACTAACCTGTTTACGGTCTGATCTACTTTTTTAAGGACTGGTTCCAGACCTCTGTGTTCAAATTCGATTCTGACGCGGCCGTTTTTAAGCATGTACAGTAAGTCTCGCGTTTCGAATGGCAGGTCCCGCAGGAAATTATAATATTCCCGAAGCGTGTCGATCCCATCGGTGGCAATAGATACAGGGTTATATTGCTGCTGAATCATTTTTTTGACAAATGGTTCGAGACTTTCCATCATGCTGAACTGTGGATCAAGGGTGAGTCCAATACCTTCAACTGTTGCCAGTGCTTTTACAAGAAGGTAGAATCCGGGAATGAGCCTGATCCTGTAAACAACCAGCAGTTTCGATAAACGGTTAAACAGATCTCCGATATGAATTGTTCCCAATGTGCGTGAAGCGTATTCCTGCAAGAGCTCTGATACCTCATATTCAAGTTCATCCTTTTTCTCGATAATGGTGTTGGAGAACTCCTGAAGAACTCTCACTATATGTGTTGGATCATTCCTGACAACACCAATTACTACTTCCATCAGTTTCTGACGTGAGGTCTGTGTCAGAATTCCGGTCATGCCAAGATCAAGAAAACAGATCTCTCCTGATCTGGTTACCAGAATATTTCCTGCGTGGGGGTCTGCATGGAAAAAACCGTGAACAAAAATCTGCTTGAGCACAGAAGATGCTCCTTTGCGGGCGATGTCTGTTGGTAAAAAACCATTGTCAACAAGCATGGGGATATTAGAGATTTTGATGCCATGAATAAACTCAGTAGTGATAACCCGTCTTCCGGAAAGTTCTTCGTAAACCGTCGGAATCTTAACATTCGGATCGTTTTTAAAATTTCCGGAAAAAATATTCATGTGAAGCATTTCGATCGAAAAATCGAGTTCCTTCTGAAGTGCTGATGAAAATTCACTTACCAGTTGCAGTATATTAAACGGTTCAATGTCAGGAACATGTTTTTCTGCCAATGATGCAATAAAATGGAGAATTTCAAGATCGGTACTGATCTGTTCTGTGATTGCCGGCCGCTGGACTTTAACTGCGACAAGTGTACCATCATGCAAAACAGCTTTATGTACCTGAGCAATCGATGCAGATGCAAATGGGGTTCGCTCAAAAGACTTAAAAAGTGATTCAATCGGTTTTTTGAATTCCTGCTCGATAATAGTGACTGCGCTCTCTTCCGGAAAGGAGGGGACCGCATCCTGAAGCCGTGCAAGTGCTGTGATCAATTCCGGTGGCAGAATATCGGGGCGGTTTGCGCCAAACTGGCCAAGTTTTATAAAGGTAGGACCAAGTTCCTCAAACGCCATTCGGATCCGGTCCCAGCGGGAGATGCTTTCAATGTGATCACGTGGTTTGATCTTGAAAAGCTTACGACCTGCACGGAGATAACGCTGTACATTAATGCGGGAAAGAAGGTCACCGAACCCGTATTTGACAAGAATTGATAATATTTCACCGTACCGGCCAATATGCCGATAGTTGATCCCCTTTCGACGCTTGTGTTCTGTCACACTTTTTCCTGACTGGTATTATTCAGTTCAAGTTTTTTCACACGCAACTCAAGAGCATTCATTTCGGTGCGAGTCGGGATATTCATAGTTTTAAGTAACGCTGTAGTTTTTTCACTAACGATTTTATCAATAGATTCCTTGATCTCATCAGAACGTTTCAAAACTTCATCAATGAACTGTTTGCCTTCACTCTCTGAAAGTTTAGCCTCGGATGCCACCTTTTTCGCGAGTTCTTCAAGTCGTTCCTTGGTCATGGTTATAACGCCAAGAGATACATACAGAGTTTTTTTAAGAAGTTCTACCATAGAATGCCCCTTTCACTTAATTTTAATTAAAAGTTATTGGCATTTAACAAAAAAAAACGTTCAGATGTTTATATTATCGGTATTTTCTGGAATACCTTGTAATTATGCCATTAAAAATAGTATTAGTGGTGAGTTTTCTACCAAGAAGAATTAGTTTTGGTAAGTGTTTTATTATATATATAATTTGAGCACCCAAATACAGAAAGTTTCATCCAACCTTCAATTTCCTCAACAAAGACTTTTCGCGGCAGAATCTGTTAAGTCCTTTAATGGGGATGAATGCCAGATCAGGACGATTGTTGAGTTCGTAGATCAGTTCATAGGCAGCTTTTTCTATGAGAAATGCCTGAAGAAGTGTTTCTGTTTGCTCTGTTGTTGCCGGGATAAAAGCTGCATCGCGGCTTTCCTGAAGATACGCCTGTAAGAAAAGTCCACTGATGTAATGATACCAGGGTTCAACCCATTGTTGTAGTGTCATGAAATGGGTTTCCATAAAAGCCGGTGTTGACGTGAGAACAAAATAAGCAGCATAGTCGATCGAACGAATCAATCCTGCGATATCTTTAAACGGAGAGCGTTTGAGTTTACGCTCACTCAGCGGGCGTGAAGGGTTTCCCTCGAAATCGATGATAATAAAATCTTTTCCGGTATATAAGATCTGCCCCAGATGATAATCCCCGTGAATTCTCAGCTTTACTGTTTTGATTCGTAAATGAATAAGCTGACGTAATAAATCGATGAGAATATGCTCGTTTTGTAAAAGGTATTTTGCATCATCATAATAATTGAGTGGTAGTGAAGAGATCTTTTTTTCAAGTAATCGGAGGCTTTTTTGAACCAGTCCTTGTATAGATTGAAAAAGGGAGCGCTGGTACAACAGCGAAAACGATTCTGGTGCAAATTGCGGATCATCCCGTTCGGAGTTTAATATGCAATGCATCTGTGCAGTTCTCCTGCCTAATAATGCAGTCATTTCGAGAAAGAGTTCACCGATAAGATTTGAAAAGTCTGTTGGGAGTTTGAATGGTACACTCAACAGCGGGCTTTCCAGTGAAGTAACTTTCATATCTGGATTTACAACAATTGATTCAAAATATCTCTTTGCAACGCTTGAAACGTAAGCCAGGGCATCACCACTGTTTTTAACATATTTCTGAAGAATACCTAGAGAAATACGTTGATCATTGCTTGATTGGTACTCAAGGGAACCCTCAAATGGCGGAATACTTGAAAATTGTTTACTCGATAGGAAATGGATCATTTCGAGTTCCGGATTTGTACCTGTTTCTAGTCTCCGGTATAATTTTAAAAACCAGGTTTCACCAAAAATAACCGGTGTATTACTTC
Organism: Chitinispirillaceae bacterium; assembly: GCA_050301235.1. Lineage (GTDB taxonomy): Bacteria > Fibrobacterota > Chitinivibrionia > Chitinivibrionales > Chitinispirillaceae > JAFGIN01. Next base: position 6,484 of record JBNKZD010000043.1, read on the forward strand.
TGTCAGCTTTTAACACCCGGGAAGTCGGATTGTCAGTGTCTGCCTGTTGTGAATGTTTAAATTGTTTATTTGAGATTCCAATAATACTGCCAGTATGGACTTTTATTTTTTTTCTGGTAAGAATTGTATCGAAAAACATTTTCTGAAGTGTTTCGTTGTAGATGCAATCGTACAGTACTCCATCATGTTCATCAACCCTGATATCACAAATGATTGCCAGTGGATAGTTCTCGATAATAGAGAATGCAGTTTGCTTGAGCAGAAATGACAGCGCAAGTTGATATAACTCTTCACTGCCATCAGAGAATTGTACTTTCAAAATCAGATTGTGGGCAACAGTTTCAGGTAAACTGAATACGCTGTTTTCAATGACTTGAATCTTGTTAATTTTCTTTGATTTCGAGGTAAACCACCTGCAGTGTGTCAGGTAGCGGGGAAGTATACGCTCTTCCAGTACAAGTAGCGCATCGCCTTTGAATATCTCCTGCCAATTTTTCTTCAATGTAAGTGATGGGAGGAACTCTTCTGAAATTCCGGTTTCTTCAGGATTTTTTCCAAGTAGAAACCAGTAATAGTCATAAGGACCCAGCATAATGAGGTAGGGGTGTTCCTTAATTACCGGAAACATTGTTTTCCCAAAGACTTCTTCAGGGACCAGGCCTGCATACTTTTTAGCATCGATAGTTGCTACCTGTGTGTACCTGGAAAGGTTTACAATTACCAGAATAATCTCATCTTCAAGTTCTCGTACAAATGCAAATATTTTCGAATTGCTGCAATTAAGAATGGAAAATAAACCACGGCCAAATACTTTGTACTTTTTTCTCATAGAAATCGTTTTTCGCATCCACCAGAGAAGTGATGCAAAGTTACTGTCCTGGTTGACTACATTGATCGTTTCATAGTGGTATTCAGGGTCGATGATTACCGGAAGGTACAATTGATGAGGATTAACTCTTGAAAATCCGGCATTCTTATCGGAACTCCATTGCATGGGAGTACGGACACCATCCCGGTCACCAAGATAAAAATTATCTCCCATACCGATTTCATCGCCATAGTATATTATCGGTGTCCCTGGTAAAGAGAAAAGAAGAATATTCATCAATTCAATTTTTCTGCGGTCGTTGATAAGCAAAGGAGCCATTCTTCTTCTGATACCTAGATTTATTTTAGCTCTGGTATCACTTGCGTATACACGATACATATAGTCACGCTCTTCATCGGTGACCATCTCCAGAGTCAATTCATCATGGTTTCGTAAAAAGAGTGCCCACTGGCAATTGGATGGAATCGAGGGGGTGTATTGAAGAATATCGGTAATGGGAAAGCTGTCTTCCATTTGAATTGACATAAACATCCGGGGCATCAGGGGAAAGTGAAATGCCATATGGCATTCATCGCCACTACCCATGTATGCTGCAGCATCCTCAGGCCACTGATTTGCTTCAGCAAGGAGCATTCTGTTTGGGAAATTATTATCGACGTGTTTGCGAAGCAATTTCAGAAATGAGTGTGTTTCAGGAAGGTTTTCACAATTTGTTCCCTCCCTTTCAAAAAGATAGGGGACCGCATCTAATCGCAATCCATCGATACCAAGACCGAGCCAGAAATCGATAACCTTAAACAGGCTTTTAAGAACAAGCGAGCTGTTAAAATTCAAATCAGGTTGATGAGAATAGAACCTGTGCCAGTAATATGATTTGACTTCCGGATCCCAGGTCCAGTTTGACAATTCAAAATCTTTGAAAATGATTCGGGCATCCTGAAATTTATATGGTGAATCACTCCAAACATACATATGCCTGTAATGTGAATTGTTTTTTGAACGGCGGGCTTTTCTAAACCACTGGTGTTCTGATGATGTATGATTAAGTACCAGTTCTGAAATGACTTTGATCCCATTTTCGTGAGCACACTGCAAAAACTCTTTGAAATCTCTCAATGTGCCATAATCACGGTGGATATTGAAATAATCAGAAATGTCGTATCCATCATCTTTTAACGGTGATGGATAAAATGGAAGAAGCCAGAGTGCTGTTACGCCCAGATTGCGAAAATAGTCAATCGAATCTGTAAGACCTCTAAAATCACCGACACCATCACCATTGCTGTCTTTGAATGCACGTACATGTACCTCATAAATAATTGCATCTTTAAACCATTCCGGATTGGAATCAACAACAGTAGAAGCGCTGCCTTTTTTCTTTATAGAATTCATTTAGACTCCATAATATCGTTGTGATTTTCAAATGGAAAAAGATCCGGAGTACATTTGAATATAAGATAGATGAGTTAAAAATGTTCATTACGTATTGCTGTGCCTGTTGCTACGATAAATATTTTCAATAATTCCAGCTCTGCTACAGCAGTTCTTTTAATTTTCTGCCAGGAACTGATTATTTGATTTTGATGAGGTTTATTAATTGTAAGGTGTTCATATTCATGAATGATATTATTACAATAATTCTCCTTTGAAAAAATACGCGCAGAAGATAATGCTGCACCTTTTAATTGCAGTTTTTTCTTCTGTGGAAGTGTATCGAACCATTTGAAGGCGTTTTTGAAGACGGGCACATTTTCCTGGACAATTCTTCCATTGGTAAAGTCTTTAATGATATCGCCAATTGCCGGTCCGCGAACTGCAATTACCGGAACTTTCGAAGCAAGCGCTTCAAGGAGAACTAATCCCTGTGTTTCTGTTTTGGATGCAAAGACAAAGATGTCCATTGCATGATATGCATCAATAAGTTCCTGGGAGTGTAATACACCTGGGAGTACAAGTCTGTCAGAGAGTTGGTTGAGATTGAAATACTCTATTACTTCCGGCAGTGATGGTCCGTCACCTACAATTAGAAAGTATACTTCATTGTGCCCGGTCATGATCTCTTTAAGTACAGTTGACAAAAATGTGATATTTTTTTCTTTCGCGATTCGGCTGACAAAGCCTGCAACAGTTGCATCTGCCGGAATGGAATGCTTTTTCCTGAATGCTATTCCGTCTCCCTTACTGAATAATTCAATATTGATACCAGTTGGAAGAACTCTGATAGGTGATAAAACGCCCCGTAATCTCAATATTCTGGCAACACTCTTACTTGGTGCTACTACCAGATTACAGAGATTTGCATATTCAGTTGCCAGGGTCTTTATAAAATTTTTCAAAAGAGCAGAATCCGATTTTACATAATGGGTATATCGTTCGTAAAAAGTATGGTGTGTGAAAACAATTGGTACTTCAAATTCGGCAGCAATTCGTAATGCGGTATCGCCAAGCATGAACGGATGATGAGAATGAATAATATCGGGAGTGAAATTTTTAAGTGTGGCATGAAGGAGACCAGGAAGAGGCAGCTGAACAGAAAAACCGGAGCCATTGAAGTGATGTACAGCCGGTACTCTTACTATATCCGTTTCGGTTGTTGGGGTGTTTTCGAAATCCGGAGTGACAATAATCACACGATGGCCGCGATTACGCAGTTCTGATGTCAATGTTTCAACAGAGCGTACAACCCCGCCTACAAAGGGGGTGAAAACATTGGACATCATCAATACATTCATAAGTCAAGATCAGTAAACGAAAATCTGGTTGTGGAATGTTCGACTGATACCTGGACTGGCGGTAAATTGCATAATGAGACATATATTGCCTGAACAGTTTTTTGGCCTGGCGTACATGTGTGGTGCACCTCAATAAAATCTGCATTTTTTTCAATAGAAATATCAAAGATGCCGTATCTCGTTACAACCGGTCCAATGGACAATGATTTGCAAGTGATTAAATGATCTCTGATAATCCCTGAACAAAGGTAAATTATATCAAAGTTAGATTCTTCTCTGATAAAAATATTTTTCAATATCATCAGCCATTCCGCAGCTGCCCAGACATGCTGGCCATCACCCATACACCCGGTACCAAGTTGTGGATGTACCGCCTCTGGCCATTGACCGGTAGGAGATGCAATGCTGTTAATTGCATCTGCAATAAATGCATAGCGTGAATCAAAGTTGCGTAAAAATGATTGAGCAATATGCAACGACAGGTATGGATTAATTCCGGAATGACTGATATCGTGATACAAGGCATTGTTGATGCAACAATTTTCATAAAGATAGTTTGCTGTAGCGTTAATCCACGGGTCATTGGGTGATAATAACTGAAGAGGGTATGTTGCGACAAGAGAGCCGACGGCGCTGCTGTCGGGACGTCTGTTGGGTGAAGCCGGGATTACATTATTCGATGCTGCCCGTTTGATATTCGAGAGAAGAATCCTAAAAAAATGCAGCCCCTCAGTTCTTAAGTCGACCGATAATGAAATGTTGGAATACATTTTTATCAGTGAAGACGCTGCGAAGAGACCTGCTACTCCCCAGAAATCATCCCAGTAGTAGTAGTCGTTTGGTCCCAGGTGTTCTGCACTGAATCCTGGTGGTAACAATCCATTAAATGAAGAATGCCTGTTTTGAATTCTTTTATCTGTTATCCATTGTGCAGCTGCCCTGATAGATTCCATCCAGTGTGGTGGTGGTCTCTGACCCGCGCATTCACAATAGTTCAGTAAGCTCCACAATACCTGTCCATTGGAATCCCATTCACCTTCCTGAGATTGAAAATACCCATCCGCTTTTTGATACTTGAAAAATGATTCAACGATTTTTCCACAGAGATCTGCTTTTCCTGTAAAAAGGAGCGACTGAAGAATGAACGCTGCATCTCTGAACCAGAACCGCTTGTAAGTAAATGGACCGGCAAATACTGTGTCTGATGAGTGAAGCAGCAGGGTGTGTACCGCCGACTCAAATAACTCCTGATATCGTTTATAGGGAAAAACACAGGTGCATGTGTTATGTAAAGCCGCTTCCCATTTTTTTGCACCTGAATAACATTTGACTGAATTGTGAAATGTATATCGGTTTTCTTTTGAAAGTGGTATGCGTGCTTTTATTTTTACAGGCTGACCTGATTCAACTGGAAAAAGAGCTGCTGCTGTCGCCAGTCCTGCATTACAGTGAATACCATTTGCTCCTGGTTGAGAATGACTTTTCAAATGTTGAAAAACATCACCATAACCAAAATTTGAATAAATGATCTTTTCGGGGAGTAGTTCAAAATATAATAGATTTTGTTTGTTAATAATAATACCTTGTTGTGTACAGATCGGCTGAATTGAATGAATGAAGCTGATTCCTTCAGGGTTGTACGGGCGTACAGATATTACTATCACTGCACTTTGATTAATTGTCGCACTATATTCTATACAACATTCACTGGCTGTATCATCGATGATCTCCAGATATACCCGTTGTTGTAATTGATTTCCCTGATAAAAAAAGTTTGTATCTATCGAATGGCCATTCTGATAGTTCGGTTGTTGAATAACCTCTTTCATCTTTGAAGGCACAATTACGGGCTTATCATTTGAAATTACCCAACAATCAATTGACCAGGAGTTGAAGATAGGTGTTACCAGACCTCGGGGGTCAACGAGTACAAGATTACGGTCACCCGGAAGACCTGTTGCAGTCCAGTTTCTGTGGGTTAAGTTGATATGTGTAAGCGAAAAAGCACGCGGGATAAATGATGAGTCAAGGGGGTCAAATTGACGTTCAACCCAATAGGGCCATATCCAGTCCAGATTATGTTGAATCACCTGGCTGTTAATCAACCCGCGAGCCTGAAAAAGAGCACCTGCACGGATTAATTCCAGCGGCGCCATTACTTCAGATGGTTGAGCAAACCTGTTCAAACTTTCTACAAGACCGACAGGATCTGGAAACCCGTGTGAACGGGCAGCAAACGAGAGAATAGATTTCCATACAAACCATTTGAGTCGCATTGTTACCTCTTACAGGTACAACGCGCAAGTTCAATGCCATGTGGATGACTATTTATTATTTCTGAGGCAATGTGGAAGATCACCAGATTTGCGGTGATACATGACACACTGGCAACATGCACCATGACGAGAACAGGTTTTTTCGGGACAGGTACAATGTGCTTTATTTTTTTCTAACTGACAATCCATACTCATACTATTAAAACCTCCAATGTTTTTGATTTTAAAAAAATAATCAATTCATATAAAAAAAACAAATTGATCAGTATGGATTGACATGGATAAGTATCCTTTTTCGGGTGAGATTATTCAGAAGCATGGATGCAGCATTTTTTTCGGTTCCGGACTGGATCTGTCTTGATCTGCCTAAAAGGTCACTCCAGATGACCTGGTTTGAGATGAAATTAAGGTGATTATCGATGATCTGATTTGTAAAAGGTATACGGTTTCTATTTACAGAAACAGTATAATCACTTCCTTTTAATGAAAAATTATCAAATCGTACAACTGGACCTCGTGAAGAAAATAATCCGGCACCCTTGACATAAAGGCGTGTTGA
>JBNKZD010000044.1:0-14413 GCA_050301235.1 Chitinispirillaceae bacterium
GAACCGCCGGGAATAAATCCCGGCGCTTCCGCTTCACCCAAATGTTGCAAGGAGGGCCCTTGCATGTAGTAGGAAAATAAGAGGTGCTATTAATATAATATTGATAAAAAGGCAGTGCAAGTATTTTATTCGGGATTTGAATATAAAAATCTAATCATTTAAAATATTCAACACTATCGAAAGGTGTTTTGATGCAAGTTGTGGTGTCATTGCTGGCTTTTCATTGTCGGAGATGCAATTTATAAAATGCTTAATCAACTCCAGATGATCGCTCGTGTGCGATGACATATCCACTGTAAAGATATCATGCTGATCACCTTTTAATGTATCATTGTAAAAAAACTCAATTTCAGGTCGATCCCAGGTTAAATATCCAAATCGCAGACACCCTTTAGTACCAAAAATTTTGGTTTCATTCTGTTGCTCGCAGTGTACGCCGGTACCTCGTTCATAGTAATAGGTTAAACCGGTACCGAACTTCAAAAATGCTCCCCCATGCTCTTCGATATTCTGGCTGATCGATGGATCTTTAAATACCTTTAGACCATTTCTTTTAAAGGATTGTACGGAAACCAGTTCGGGGTGATCGTTCAGCAGGCCTAGATGAAACGAAAGGTCATAGGGCCCCCAATCCATGAATGGACCACCACCGCTCATTGTTTTGTCAAGCATCCATGTGCCCGCAGGATTCCATTCAATAAAGGTGCTTCTTGTCAGATGACTGTGATGAATATGGTAAATTTCGCCGAGGGCACCATCATCGATCATCTGTTTGATTTTTGGAAATTTTGGTTGAAGCCGGCTGTGGCGGCACGAACATTCTACAACAACACATTTCGGTTTATTTTTGACCGCATTACAGACAACTTCCATATCCTGGGGAGTTGTCACCATTGGTTTTTCAAGTAAAATGTGCTTATCTGCGTCAAGTGCATCGAGTACGATCTGTTTATGTAAATAAGGAGGTGTCGCAATGATTACCGCGTCAATCAGTGGGTCATCAAGGATCTCTTTATAATCGACAGTTCCATGTTCAATGTTATATTTTGCACATTTTTTACTGACAGTTTCGGGCGTCCGGGCTGAAATACTTTTTACATATGCATGTTCAATTGATTGAATTGATTCGATATGCCGATCCCCGATCATACCGGCACCTATAATACCGAAGGTCATTTTTTTTGTCATAGATTTTCCTTATGTATCAGCTGACTTTTACATTTTTAATAATAACAGTTTCCAGTCCCAATAGCAATAGTGAATAAGTACCCATATCTATGGCACCAGAAAGGGGTAATGACCCCCAAATACATTCATTACCTGTTGAAATCATCAGAGCAATCGGAATTATAGAAGAATAAAGAATTGGAAGGAGAAATATGCTTCTTTTTAAGGCAAAAAGAGTTGGAAGAGTAAGGAGTTTTATCGTACAGAAAACAGCTGCAATCCTGGCAGCTCGTACTATCGTTTGATCGACAGAAATATTTCTAAATAATGGTAATCCTGTCGAAAGCATCCCAATCAGTGTCAGCACTGTAATGAATGGAAAAATGACAATAAAATGTGTCTTGAGGAAAAAGGAAATTTGGGAGATTGGTAATAAACGATAATAGCCGATTGATCCTGTATGTGTGGATATAAAATGAACATGTAAACCGATGAAAAAAAGAAAAAATAGAAACAGAAGTACTATCGTTCTGAATGGGTAGATATTATTTGAAACCGGAGTAAAAAGATACCATGATGTACAGAGAAGCAGCGATGTATCCAGTGCGTAGAATCGTTTGATGAGATCTTTATGTATTGTAAGGAATAATGTAAATGAGTCGACTTTCATATTTTTACCTCCATTGCCTTAAAGATCTTTCTAAATTCGTTATCAATTGCTATAAGCACCAGAAATATTAACGAAACGAACAATGATGGGATGATCCAATGGTGAGTATCAAGATGACTACGTATTGTCCAGATTGCTTTTGAGTCAACGAAATAATCAATAATCACAAAAGCAGTCATAATGATGGTTGTTATCATCAGAACGATTGGCACAAAAGAAACTTTTTGTCTTCTGTGAATCATTGGGCTTAAATGATGACTGGTGATAAAATAAAAGGTTAATGAAGTCGTAAAAAGTGGGAGCAGGATTTGCCAGTGTGGGAAAACTGGATAACCTGTTGAAGTGGTGACTATGCCGAAGATGAGTGAAGGTTCAAGTATCTTCTGGTATGGTATCTCCATTCGTCCGCTGAGATCAGTAATATATCCTGATGCAACACTCATGATTTCTCCATCACTGGATTGAGAAAAAGTAATATGGGGATTTCCAATAAAGGGGAGTCCGAGACTGAAACTGAGAATTACAGTTAATAATGTTTGAACAATAATACTGTACAATAATGAGGATAACGTGAACAGATGTAACATTTGTTTTTTTGATAGTGGGAGTATATTAAACCAGGGAGAGATTCTGCTGTTTTTATTACAGAGAACTTGTCGTATGCCAAATGATGTGAAACTCAATAGAAGCATAGCCAAAAGAATGTCATGCTGTTTGAGATCCTGCCCCGCTTTCAGAATTAAAAGAACAATACCAAAAATGATGTAGTAATAATTCACTGATGGTGAGAGCCAGATATTTTTGAGAAAAAATAGCGTTCCTGATCTGTATATTTTAAAGTTTTTCATAGTACCATCCCATAATGTTGTTTGAAAATGTTTTCGATGGAGTCATTCAGACTGCTGATTGTTGTATCAAATACATTTTTGCCTTCACGAATGATTACAAGACGTTCTGCAAGTTTTTCAACTTCTTCCAGAACATGGGTGGTATAGAGTATCGTAGTCCGTTTTTTTATCTGAAGCTCTTTAAGTATGCACTGAAGATCGATTCTATTGACTGCGTCAAGACCGTCAAATGGTTCGTCAAGAATAAGAAGCCCAGGTGAGTAGGAAAAGATAAGTGAAAATTCAGATAAACGTCGCTGTCCTTTTGATAGATCTTTCAGTTTTTTGTTTTTATCGAGTGACCATCGTGAAATACAGGTGGCAAATTTCTCCCGGTCCCAGTTTTTGTAGATAGTTGCATAAAACTCTGCGATGTCGTTTATTGATGCCCATGGTATCGGACTCATGTCCGATGAGACATATCCGATTTTTTGTAAATCTGTAGATTTCAGACTTGAAGATTGAACATCGAATAGTTTAATCTGACCACCAGCTGGAGGCGCCTCCGGAGAATCTAATCCCAATGCAATCCGTATAAAAGTGGATTTTCCTGCTCCATTTGCTCCAAGGAGGGCAACAAATTCGCCTTTCCTAATTTCAATACTGAAGTTTGAAAGTGCTGTGATAGTTGAGTAAGTTTTAGTCAATGATTCTGCATATAGTATTATTTCTTTCATAGCATATCCGTTTCTATGGAAATGTTTGACCTCATAGAACAATGCGAGGAGCATTTCCAGATTAAGAGTGTATGTTGTTGTACAAAAACGGTAATGGTAGATACGAAGAACTGAAATGTATTTGTGTGCAAATACTACAATTACTACAATTGTATTTTCACACAGAGTACAATCTTACATGGTAAAAAAAGATATTTCAGCCCAACAAAAAAATGCAGGAATCTCAAATGCGAAGCACTTCGATTGTAACCGGTCTGGAATAATGAGGTTTACTACAATTACCCGGAGGTTGATTTATCGGTGGTGAATGAACACTATAATACTCGATATATGTTTTTCCCTGAGTCCAATGCTTTTTATGGTCAAGTCGTATGGTGCCCTTTAAAATATGAAGTATATTATCATTACGTGGGGATTCCGGGGGAAAGGGATAATGGTTTGAATGATGTGTTTTCGTCGCATCCTGGTCGGGGAAATAGCTTATGGTGGTGAATGCAGAATCTATCTCTGATAGCTTCAACCGATTCGTAGTGAGGAGATTGTCACAACTATTACTTTTGCTATATGTTGATACATTGGCATAAAGAGATGTCTGAATACTCAAGAGTAGTGAGAAGAAAAGGTGGAGTCTAAAATAGGTTTTATCTAACATTTAACTTCTCGTGGATTGAGTACATTCTCACGATGCATTATAATAAAACTATCTTAAAGTCACCTTCAAGTCAAGAAATTTCATCTGGATAACACAATCTCTCTCGCTTCCCCGGGACCAAAAAGAAATGTAGTATCACCAATACCTATCTTTACCGGTTTCATAGTTCCTTTACGGCTCCAGAAGGCAATTCTGGATGGTGTAATGGTAACATGGATCCAGATTTTCCTATATCTGATAAAAAACTGTACCGATTTAAGCTCGGATGGCAGTCCAGGATTGAACCACAGAGTATCTCCTCTGCTTTCAATACCAGAATAACAACGTAAAATGAGGTCAACTGTGCCGGCCATAGCTCCAAGATGGATTCCTTCCGGCGTTGTGCCGCCCTGCACATCCTCGATATCACTATCGAGTGCATCACAGAACAGGTTCCACGATAAACCTCGCTGTACACGAGAAAGAACCCATGCATGCACAATTCTGCTTAAAGTTGATCCGTGAGAGGTTCTTTTAATGTAGTAGTCGATATTCCGGGGAATGGTTTCATGATTAAATGGGTAACCAAGCCGTTCGAAAACTATTCGGATTTCATCTGCTGACAAAAGATAAAATATCATAAGGAGATCGGCTTGCTTTGATACTTTATACTTATTGGTACTGTCATCTTCAGATTCAAGAATACGATCGAGACGGTGAATGTTACCGTATTTTTTACTATACTCATTAAAATCAAAATCTTTAAGTTCACCATACCCTTCAAATTGACTGATAATTCCATTGTCGTGAAACGGAACATGGAGTTTATGACTAATCTCTTCCCACAATTTTAATTCATCATCGGTAAGAACCACATCTTCCTTAATGAATTGACGACGGTCTTCAGGAAGAGATTGTATCATTTCCAGTGTCCGCCAGAAAAGCCAGGCAACCATGATATTGGTAAATGCGTTATTGTCTATTCCCGGTTCTGTCGCTTGCGGATAGGAATCATGAAATTCATCAGGGCCCATGATATATCGAATATCGTACCTGTCAGAATCTTTGTTGTAAAGTGATCTGCCCGCCCAGAAACGTGCAAGCTGGATTATCATCTCTGCTCCATAAAAAGAGATAAAATCCTGATCTTCAGTGACCTGGTAATACTGGAAAATATTATACGCAATGGCAATGTTTATATGTTGTTCAAGATGAGAATGGTCTGGTACCCAGTGGCCCGAATTGGGATTCAAATGCATTTTCTGGGCTTGTTCGCGTCCATCACTGCCACTTTGCCAGGGATACATGGCACCCTGGTAATCTTCAGTTCTTGCGTTCCAGATTGCCCGGGGGAGACGTCGGCGACGGTACATAAGCAAGGATCTGGTGATATCTGGCATGCGAAGGTTAAGCAGTGGAAAAATGAAAAGCTCATCCCACATTATAAGGCCTCGATATGCTTCACCGTGAAGTCCTCTGGGGGGAACGCCTGTGTCAAGATCAACCGTATTGGGTGATACCGTTTGCAGCAGATGAAATATGTGAAGATTGAGGATTCTTTCAACACGGGGATTTTCAGTGTCAACGCAAATTCGCCAATGTTCCCAGAGGTGCTTCCAGGCAAGAATGTTACGTTCAAGAAGTTGGGAAAATGAACCCATGTGATCCAGATAATCCTGTGATTCAGTAAGGGGGTTTGATATTGCAGGATCTCGGGAGTTAAACAATGTAACGATTTTTTCTATCCGGACATTTTGATCTGCTTTCAGGTCAAATTTACATTCAATTCCAATAAACCCCTGTTCTTTTATAATCGTTGTTATTGGTTCAATTTGAGAATTATTTACAAAATAGGTTGTTCTGGCTGAAATAGCAATGCGGATATTTGATTGATTAGTGACTGCTAACAGCCAGATACTGTTATCACTGGAGGAGCCGCAATCAATGTTTTCCAGATGTTGTGATGCAAGCTGACGGTAGCGCTTAACTAAGGTATTTGCAACTCTGCCATCAATTGCTGAACGAACGGTGATTGTACCTGACCAATTGTCCGGACGAATTGTGGTTTCAAGACCAGCACAATGACGGTAAGACATGTGGACAAAACGGCGTTGAATCAGTTTGGTCTTTCTGTTATTACTATCGCAGAAAGTAACCGTTCTACTAAGATACCCCTCTTTCATGTTTAATACTTGAATATATTCCAGAATGTCGACATCGTTCAGATTGAACCATTTACCATCATCGATACAAAAGGTTAGAGGAAGCCAGTTTGGGATGTTGACAATACTTTCGTTTTTGATCACTTGTCCATTAGCATTACTTTTGAGACTGTTGTACAATCCTGCGATATAGGTTCCCGGGTAGTGGTACTCACCGGCAACTGATTCAGGTGCTGCGCCCCTTGTCGCACAATACCCATTACCAAGCGTACAGAGGGATTCCCGCAGAAGTTCCTGTTGAGGATCATACTTATTGTAACTAATCTCAAAGTTTTCACAATCCATATATTATTGACCTTTCATTGCATCTATTCAATTTTTATTTGTTTTATAATAAGCTCTCAGATCCCGGGTCAGGGAACTAAGACCTGAATCAGACGTGTAAATCATGTGGCCTGTCGGGTATTCTCGAATCATACAACGCCGAATCAGGGTGCTATCCTGACTGAGGTGATGTAATGTATATATTTGCGAAAAAAATGGTGTTGTCAGGTCGTAGTATCCCATACCGGTAAAAACACGCAAGTGTTTATTGATACTCATAGACTTACATAACAGTGGAGTGACATTAAGATATCCCTGAGATGACGGTGATGTCCATTTCCATTGACGGGTAATCTGCTCGGAAAGGAAGACATACTCCAGTGTGGATGTATATTTGAGATCGTTATGCAGATAATGATTAATCAATGCTGTGTAAGGAGCTGAAGTTACAAAAAGTGATGGATCACTGTATGAAAATGACGATACGGTTGAGACGCTTCCTCCTGTGATTCGTGAATCAAGAATCCCAAGGATACTGTCAGCCACAAGTTCCTGAACAAATGCAAATTGGTCAATTCGGAGTCCATTTTTTTTAATAAATGTTTCGCTAAGTCCTGTAAATGACGCCAGAGAATCACTGGTGTTGTTGATTACATTTTTTTTTATGCTCGAACCATCAAATAACGTTGTATGATAACCCCCTTCAGCCCAGGCTTTGGCAGCAGCGAGTACCTCTTGTAGCTCCATACTGTTGTAATATTTACTAAGGTGCTTGTGATACCACGCTGTTGCACAAAAGGATGGAAGTATCAAAACGCAGGGAAGATCATTGCCAGGGTCAAATGAAAAGGTTTGAAAATTCAAAGCAAGTGAGAGTAGGACCAATCCTTGCGGGGCAATTGATTTCTTATTTTGAAGGTAATCGCACAACCCGCATACCCGGGTAGTGCCATAACTCTCCCCGGCAAGGTATAAAGGAGATTTCCAGCGATTGAATTTTGTCAAAAATGTAGTGATAAATTGTGCTGCAGCAATAATATCTCCCTCAACAGAATAAAATTTTGCGATATCGGATTTCATTGTCGGTCTGCTGTATCCGGTCCCGACTGGATCGACAAAAACCAGATCCGTAAATGTTAACCATGTGTGTTGATTGGTTATGAGTGTGTCGATTGACGGAAGTGTTGTGCCCTGAGTGCCGATTGGGACTCGCATCGGTCCTGCAGCACCAAGATGGAGCCAGATCGATGATGCTCCCGGGCCACCATTAAATGCAAAAGTGATCGGGCGTCGTTGGATTTCCTTCAATGGTTGCATCTGGTAAGCAACAAAAAAAAGGAATGCTTCAGTGGTTCCTGATAAATCACTAATTGGTAATCTACCCGCTGTAGCTGTGTATGATAATCTCTTATTGTTGATAGTGATTGAATTGGAAACCTGGCTTATTAATTCCTCAGAAGGAGAACTTGACGAGATGTTATGGTTAGAACCGGTTTGTGGTTTAGTCGGTTTTTCTTGTTGAGCCAGAAACGAAGATGCTATCAATACACATAGGGGAATCAGGTAGTTCATGCTGAAATCGCCTTTTGCTATAATAGGAAGAATTAAGAAGATTGTTGTAAGGTTGTGACACATGCCCCGGCAGTCTGCCTGCCATAGTCTTAACCAAGGTGTGTCCCGCAATTATGACTGAGTGAATAGTGATCACTAAAAATCTTTGACACAAAATCTGTTTATAGACAGGTTCTATGATCATTCCTTAAAAAAGCAAAAGGTAGGCCGCATGATATAAGTATAACGGGTTCTGGTGTCAGGAAAGTGGTGTAGCTGGAATTGGCGTCATCCTTGCATTTTATATTCACATAAAAAGAGGCTACAAGGAGGTGCCCATATGATTTTCAAAATAGGATTGGTTCTAAGTCTTTGTTACTTCACTATTCTTGCTCAGGACAGTTCAGGATATCCGGATACTTCAACCTACCCCGATACCAGTTCCAATCCGGATACCTCAGGTATGTACGATTCGTCAAATGGCTCCAGCAACCCTGACACATCAACTCTTCCGGACACATCACAATATCCTGATTCTTCAGGAGGATTAAATTCCATTGAATATTCAGATACTTGTGATACTTCAGACACTTCGGGAAGTGCAGATACTACAGATACGACAAATATACCTGATTCTACGGGTAGTTACCATCAGATGGAGTATTCTGATACAACTGATACTTCAACGGTACCTGACACAACAATGCTTCCTGATTCATCCGATTCGTCTACGCAGCTCTTGAATACTTCTGATGACGAAGAGGTAATTGCAGACACAATTGTTACATCGGAATATATTGATTCTGATGGATCGGGCGGGGAATATAATGCTCCTTCAGGAATGTATCTTGGGGTAGGTGTTGGAGTATTTTATAATCTCAGTCAGGATAATCCTTCATTTCAGGCAACAATAGCGAGAATGTGGGGCGTGGGTAATTATTTCGGTGTTAATCTTTTAGCTGAAGGTGCTACTGATTTTGATAACTCCTGGTATGTTGATGGAGGACTGCGGTTTGATTTCTATCCACTGCCAACCTATACTGCGATATCACCGTTTTTTGGGATAGGTGCGGGTATTGGCTGGGGAACTGTTACTAATCACGATCAGGATGCGCTTGGGGTCAATCTTAATGGAACTGTTGGAATTCGTTTGTTGAAGAATTGGCCGGTGGGTTTGACACTTGAAGCAAATGTAGACTGGCTTCTTAATAAAGTGGTGAGTGATGGTAATCCAGTTGTGCTGATGGGAAGAGTGGGTGTTACGTTCTGATTTGATTTCAAAGTGGGGAGGTGTCACCCTCCTCGCTTATGTTTATATCACTAATGGCTGTACGAGAATCAACCCAAAGCTGCCTGATAAACCCCTTCTGTATAAGCTGCAACTGTATTCCAGTTAAATTTATCTTCTACAGCAACCCGTCCATTGCGTCCAAGTGCTCTGCAATGATCATGATCGGCCAGAAGAGAGCCAATACCATGTGCGAGGCCACCTGGGTTTGCGTCGACAAGGAATCCATTTACATCATGCCACACATACTCACGCGGTCCACCTGCTGAAGTAACGACAACCGGTTTTCCTGCTGCCCATGCTTCTAATGCTACGATTCCAAAAGGTTCATTACGGCTTGGAACGGCCACAATATCGACCGAACGCATCAGTTCACTGTATTCCCCTCTTGAAAGTGTCCCGAGGAAACGGATAGCATGGTTCACGCCCAGTTCGTTTGCTCTGTTTACTACCCTGTCTTTTTCCGGACCATCTCCGGATATGATAAACTTTGCTGAAGGAAAATACCCCAGAACCATCGGTACAGCTTCAACTAAAAGATCCATCCCTTTCTGGGAACTCATTCTTCCCGCAGCAAAGATGGTGGGATCCATAGGTGCAACACCGTATCGTGCTTTTACGGATCCTGGCTCAAGGTACCCGTTGAAATGGTGGTAGGAAACACCATTAGGTACGACATGAATTTTCCAGTGTGGAACCTGATAAAAACGCTGAAGTTCGTCTGCAAGAAAACCACTGACCGAGATAATCATTTTCGCATGAAAACAGGCAGCTGCTTCGGTGTCTCTGATCCATCGTGCAAATCCATCATATAAAACATTCCCATCACGCCCATACTCTGTAGAGTGCATGGTGAGAATTGATGGTGTGCCAAAACCATCATGTACATATTTAAGTACATTACCGGTCAGCCAATCGTGAGCATGGACGAGTTCGAATTTTCCAACAAAATTGGTGACTTCATGAAAACGGTGTGCCATAGCTTTACACATCCAATCCATGCTTTCAACAAAATTCTCACTGATTCCATGATCAATACGATGATAATGAACTCCATCGAGACGGTCATAGGTACTCTGCCATGATTTACGACGGGTAAATACATGAATGTCGTGTCCTCTGCGTTCCAGACCTGCTGCGAGTTCGCTGACATGAACACCAAGACCGCCGATACTGATCGAATGTAATGATTCCCAGGAAAAAAGTGCTATACGCATGATAGCCTCCTTCTGTGGTTTATATGTTGTTGTGGGATGAGAGGATACTGCAAATTTAAAATCAAAAAAGAAAAGTTAAATAAATGGATGAATTTTCTGTAGCCAAAAGTGTGCCGGAAATAAGTAATTAAATTGGAAACTATATAAGTAGAAGCTAATAAAAGACTATTCTGGTTATAGAATTGCTTTATTATAAGATAGTCGATTGCCGGTTTTGTAGAAATTATACTGTAAAAACATTGTTAACCGGATTGGTGAAAAATGAAAAAGAGAAAAAATAACAACCTGATAGCAATAGCTCTTTTCGCAGTACTGACAATTGGTGATGGAATAATGGGAATCCTGTTTCCCAGAGGATATATGCGTACCTGGCGAATCGGACCATCATTTATGAAAAAAATGGTGAATTTTTTTTATGAGAGGCAATGGCTTACCAGGGTCATCGGAGTAGTGGAAACTGTTTTGGGTATCTGGGCCGGATCACATGTAAGAATCAGGCATCAATGATTTTTCTGATTTTCTCAAGTAGTAAAGCGCGTGTGAAGGGTTTTTGAAGGAATTCTATTGTGTCATATATTATTCCCTGGTGCGAGATGGCATTAGCTGAATACCCGGACATAAAAAGAGTCTTGATATCAGGGAATTGCTCAGAAATTCTGTTGGAAAGTTCTTTTCCGTTCATGCCTGGTAAAATAACATCTGAAAGCAGGACTGAGACATTCTTATTAATTTTGGCCATGTCAATAGCTGATTGTGGAGTACTGGCGGCAAGGACTTTATAACCTGCACGTTCCAGAATCATCTTTGCGGTCAGTAGTATAGCTTCCTCATCCTCAACTACGAGAATTGTTTCATTGCCACCCCGAACAGACACTTTCTCATAATTTACATCAGTTACAATCTCACCTTCATGACGGGGAAGATACAGGTAGAAGGATGTTCCTTTTGAAAGTTCACTTTGCACTTTAATAAATCCGTTATTTTGCTTTATGATGCCATAAACGGTTGCAAGGCCGAGTCCGGTTCCCTGTCCCATTGCTTTTGTTGTAAAAAAGGGTTCGAATATATGTGATAATGTTTTTTGATCCATACCGCTTCCGGAATCGCCAACGGTTAGAATCACATATTTACCAGGCTTGCAATCAAGTATTTCGGTACAATGAGGTTCAGTCAGTTCGATGTTGGAGGTTGATATTGTAATGTGACCGATTCCGTTGATTGCATCCCGTGCATTTACAATGAGGTTAGTCAGGATCTGGTCTGCCTGGGATTTATCGAGAAGGATGTTCCATAATACTGGAGCTGGCTGCCAGGACAGTGAAATATTCTCACCAATCAGTCGCTGAAGCATTTTAAGCATTGCAGTAATAGTATCGTTGAGATTTATAACTGCAGGTTTAATTTCCTGCTTTCTTGCAAACGCAAGGAGCTGTTTTGTCAGATTTGCTGAACGCTGCGCAGAATTGAGGATTTCGGTTACTGGTGTTTTTACGTTTACATCCATATCATACTGGCTCAGGACGATGTCTGCATTACACATGATAGCAGTTAGCATGTTGTTAAAGTCGTGAGCAATTCCTCCTGCAAGTCTGCCTATAGAATCCATCTTTTGTGATTGAGATAGCTCTTCCTGCAATTTCTGTTTTTCCCTCGCGGCATTGGTCTGGTCGGTGATATCAAGATTTGATCCTCGATACCCTTTTAATGTTGTTTCACTATCAAACACTGGAACTGCGTTGGTCAAAAAATAGACGATGTTATTTTCTTTAGTTACAACAGAAGAGGTCAATTGGTAGATTGGCTCTTGATTATTAATTATTTCAAACAATCTCCTGCGAAAATTATCCCTGGCATTCACGGGGCAGAGATCGTAGATGTGATATTTTCCTATGAGCTCATCTTCAGTATAACCAAGTATTACAGAACAGGCTTTACTGACATATGTATATAAGCCTTTAGCATCTGTTTCCCAGATCATTTCCCTGCAATGTTCAGTAATTTGTGAAAATCGTTCTTCACTCTCCCTGAGGGCGGCAGTGCGTTCTTTTACCTGGTACTCTAGATTGACCTTATTGTATTTGAGTGAACCAAACAGTGTTGTAAGCAGAAGGATGGCAATTAAGCATCCAAAGAAATTGAATTTGTGATTTCGTAACGGATGCTGTTTTAGGAACTGTTTTTGCGGTGAAGACACAAGAATGTAGGTTGTTCCGAAACATGAAAAAGAATTGATTAATGATGATGTATAATTAACATAAGATGATTTTTTGTCAGTAGCGCTCCAGTTGTCTGAAGTTGATGCCAGAAAACGTATTGAGTCATCGGTCGGCACTTCATACATGGAAATAGAAATGTCATGATTTGCATATGATACGGTGGAGCCAAAGTGGTGTAATAATGATAGATAATCGATCATTATGAATGTCAATCCGTTGAGATGGACAGCGCTGTCTTCATCAAAAATAGGATCGAAAACAAATGCATAAAAAATTGTATCACCTAAAAGTGAAAATGGAATTGGTTTAGACGTACAGGTTTTTTTTTGGTCAATTGCATTATTTAAAAATGGTATAAAGGATGTATCTGATGCTATGTCCACTCCAATCAAAAAATCATTTGATTTTACAGGTTCAATATAGGTGATAGGAAAGAGGTACGCATTGGTGTTTACAGGGCGGTCTGATGATAATGAATTACTTACGATAGAAAAGGATGGAAAACTGTCTTGTTGCATAGCTGTTTCAAAGCTCTTCCTGTTACTGGAATCCACGCAGCTGATCCATCCCCAGGCACGGATTTTATATTCATTTGAGAGATATGAACTGTAATTATTAAATTCTCTGCGACTGACAAAATCGCTGTTTTCAAAAAAACGTGAAAACGCTTCAAACTGAAAATCAGAGATATCTGATAATTTTCCCGATATCGAAGTTACTGTCAACTTAGACAACTGATCAAAATCGTGTTTTCGTGAACGGCTTTCGTTCAGTAATGAATGGAATGTGAAGAGTAGTGTAATATGAAGACCTACAACAAAGATATATAGAACTTCAGGGAAAAGAACTTCTAAATAGAAGCGACTATGGATAGGGATCTGAAACAGTAGAAGAATGGACAACATCGAAATAACAGTTATTACAAATGGAACTGCACAGACTTTCAGGTGAGTAAAATACCACTGAATTGAGGGTATCCTGAATTTAAGAATGGTTTTTACCGGACGTTCAGAATAAGTCTCAAATGTTATTTCGGAATGAAAATCCCAAGGTGGTGGAACATGAAAATGAATGTATGTACCATTTAGAAAATCTTCGTTCGATAACGTGTGGGCTGCATGTGGATTGGCTGAGTGTAGTGAATCGTATGATGGTGTGGATATGGAAATCACACTGTCGTTCTTGTTTATTGCTACTGTGATAGAAGAGTAATTATAGGTATTGTATGGTGCGAAATTGAGAATGCGGAAACTGGTAGTGAGGTTTGTCCTCAGGCTTGCGATAAAACCGGAATCAATCCCCTCAGGCATAACTTCGTCAGGAAAAATGATTCTTTCAGCTGAATTGCATTGTTCAGCAATTTTTGAACGGATCAGCGAAGACTCGGTAATAAATGTGTAAATTAATAATGCAATGCCTGAAATCAATATGAATAAAAATACAGTTGCGAATACGAATCTGTTTTTATTTGCAGTCACTGTTGAGGAGGATTTCATAATATAAAGTCTACTATTACAGAGTGGTGTATTTAATGTATCAGAAGCATTGTCGCAGTCTGATTTATGTGACCTTTGAATTGTTCATCATACGTTGAGTAGTGTACTGTTGGTATTGTACTGAAAA
>JBNKZD010000045.1:0-6858 GCA_050301235.1 Chitinispirillaceae bacterium
TTGAGAGAATTGATCTCTTCAGAGATCTGCACAACAAGTTCCCGTGTCGGTGCCAGAATCAGTGCCTGTGTATGTTTAAGTGATGCATCCAGAAGTTCGATAAGGGGGAGTCCGAACGCAGCTGTTTTTCCTGTACCGGTCTGTGCTTGTGCTACTATATCTTTATCACTGTTCAATACAAGTGGGATAGTCAACGCCTGAATTTCGGTAGGTTCTTCAAACCCTTTTTTTTCTAACGCTGAAAGTGTTTTTGCTGTAAGGCCTAATTCTTTGAATGTCTGCATCAGGGTATTCCATTATTTTGAAAATGTTGCTTGAGTCCGCATCTTCCTGAACAGATCTACGGACATGTTGATATATTTCCTTAGAGATTTTACTGTACTATGATTTCTTTGGGGTATACAATAGATTTGTTCTGATAGTGGTAGATACATTGCCACTTTATGAATTTCACACCAGAAAAGCAAAGTGAGTATAGTTCCAGGAACCGCCATAAGATAATCCGTGGTAGCACGACATGCAAGTGATTTTTTTTAATTCCGGAAAGTTCTGATCAATTCTTATATATATGAAGTAATGGTGACCGTATAGGTGCAGATAGAATCGACCCGTTAAGACTAATCTGATTTCGATTTATGCCTTCGGAAGCAGCCGTCTTATTCTGAATGTCAGTTTTGCGATCAAAGAAGAGTGCTTTTTGATAGAGTTGAGCAGGAGAGGCTCTATCTGCTTTGCCCCCCGCATTTATGTGTGATACACCGTTGAACTCGTCTGCTCCAATATCAATACCCGAACCAATCGGCCGCTTGTCACCATCAATATCAGATATAAGACCAGCGACTGGGATACCTTTATCTATAACAGCACTGATCGCTCCTGAAACAAGATGGAGATTACCTGTGGCAGGGGAAATAAACCACACACTTTGAGCATCAGTAACATTGTTGCTTGCGGTCCCGGATGCACCATCACGCATCTGGATCCGTTTGTTGGTACAATTGTTCTGGATGGTAATTCGTTGTGTACCACTGAACCGATACTCGATAGCATTACTGTAGTTATTGTCAAAGAAGATCGTGTTATTGTATACGCCAAAGTCAATACTGTTTTCAAGTGCGATACCGACATCACCAAAATCAGTCCCGCTGATTGCACGATGATAAATCATATTATTCCTGATTATACCACCATTCTGAATATTTTCATTCCCCATACCCATACCGATACCACGGTCACAATCAATAATGACATTATTTTCAACGATTATATTTTCACAATTGTTCCAGAAGTGTATCGCATGTTCTGCAATGGAACCTCCGGGACTTCTGATATTACGGAATGTGTTATTACGGACAATCCAGTCTTTGGAACGGTGACAATCGATACCTCCCGTGTAATAATTTTCTGCAACACCTTTTGTAAATTCGAAAAGACACCCATCGACAAGTCCGCTATCCGATTTGCCACTGCCTGCCGGTACTTTGAGAAGCTGCTCATAAGCATCTCTGAGCACACAATTGATTACACGCAATTTATGATTGTCGACATCGGTCTGGATACAGTGGTTTGTAACATTCTGGATTGTGATACCCTGAATAGTTACATTATGTGCTGGTATCCAGAAACCATAATTTGTTCCTCCGGACATTCCGCCACCGGAAACAATCACCTTTTCTCTATTACTGGAAAGACTTTTTATAACAATATTATTTTTCCGGACCTGGGCACCATAACCATTGTTAACAGTGTAGGTTCCATCACGCATAAGAATCGTATCACCTTCTGAAACGCTGCCGATCGCATTCATAAGTTCAGAAAAATTCCCAACTGTAACTGAACCTGCTGATGAATAAGAGATGAGACTCAAGCATGGTATGATTATTTTTACGATACGTTTTCTGAGTGAATCGGATCTATACATAAATGGCTCCTGAATGTATACATAATTATACAATCAGACCTGGGTAAATCACTATACTAAATCTTAAGGTCTCGTGATCTCTGTCTGTTGCACTCATAGAGTAGAACTGCTGTAGCTGCGCTCACGTTGAGTGATTGCACTTTTTCTGCGATTGGAATGGAGACGAATTCGGTGCATTGCTTTTTGAGGTAGGGGGGGATTCCGCGGTTTTCTCCACCAAGGATCAGGATACAAGGCCTGGTGAAATTGATCTTGTCCGGAGCTTTACCATCTTCCATTTCAGCACCTATAATAGCAAATCCTTCAGTTTTGAACTCTTCAACGATATGTTCAAGGTTTTTCGGACGGCTGATTGTTACATGCTCTAGCATTCCTGCGGCACTTTTTGCCACTGAGGCATTAAGGGGAGCGGTGTTCTTCTTTTCAAGAAGAAGAGCATCGACACTGAATGCTGCGCTGGAGCGGATAATTGCTCCAAGGTTACCCGGATCTTCAACGGATGCTGGTATGAGAAGTAATGGAGCGTGGGATTGTGATGACAACTTTTCCTTAATTTCCTCTATTGAGCTGTAGGGCCGGGCACTGCATTGAGCAACGACACCCTGGTGCTTATCGGTGCCGGCAAGATAGGTCAGTCGTGTTTCCGGGATAAGGTTGTAAGAAAGCCGTTCTTTTCTGCAGGTTTTCATTAAATTAAAAAGTGCAGTACTTTTTTTGTGCTGATCAAAATAAATATGATCTATTGAGGTAATTCTGTTCTGAAGCAGTTCTTCAATGGCGTGAATGCCACAAATCATTTGTTCTTGTTCCATTGTATCCCTTCGTTTAATAGGAATATATATATTTGAAACATGAAAACTGAGTTGTTTGAACTATTACATTTTGTTATTGATAAGATTTACGTTATATTTAGAACTGTATCCCGGAGGTGGTTTTGAGTGTGTTTTTAATGATGGAGAACAGCCGGGGTGATCTGATAAAAACTTTTATTGGAGGTAAATTATGGGATTTATAGGGGTTCAGGAACTGGTTGTAATCCTTATAATTATAATTGTCCTGTTCGGTGCAAAAAAAATTCCGGAACTTGCCAAAGGGCTTGGAACTGGGCTGAAAGAGTTTAAAAAAGCGACTAATGAAGCCGATCAGCAGCTCGCGGCAGAAGAAAAGAAAACTGAGAATACCGAAAAAAAATCATAAGAGTTCAAAAGTTCAGGGTTAAATTGTTAATTAAATGAGGAAAAACGATTTATGAATACCGGAATAGGATTTTCCGAGTTTGTCCTTGTTGTACTCCTGATTCTTGTATTCTTTGGTTCAAAGGAGTTGCCGAATTTTCTCAGAAAAGGTGCACAGCTTCTGGCAACTGTCAGAAGATACAGTAATCGTGTAAAAAGTGAATTGAACTCTATTGCAAACCCGATTGATCTTCAGGTAAACACTAATGGTAATGTGCAGGCCAGTAAAAAGGATGAACTTCGAAAACAATATCGTCTTGCACGTAAAGGTCTCGATCAGGTTGCAAGAATCGAAAAAACTGCCTCAGTGCATGCTTGTTTAAAGTCAACAGAACAATATAAAGCTGCAACTGCTGTTATGATCTATCACAGTGCTGGTAGTGAACTATCAACTATCGACCTTATAAACGAGATGCTGGCTGATGGAAAACGGGTAGTGCTTCCGTACTGTACGTCGCCAACATACGAGCTTGGCATAGCAGAGATAAAAGACCTTAAGAATGACTGTGCTCCCGGTGAATTTAATATTCCTGAACCAGCACCTGCATTACGTAAAAAATTTTTGCGAAGCGATCTTGATTTGATTATCTGTCCGGGAGTTGCATTCGATCGCTATGGCAGCCGGCTTGGTAACGGTAAAGGGTGTTATGACAGGTTCGTCGCTGATTTACGTGGAAAAATTCCACTCTTTGCACTTGCATTTGATTGCCAGATTGTGCCGGATTCGTTACCTTTTGATTATCATGATGTGCCTATGGATCAGGTGGTTACCGAAAGTGGTTTTCTTCTACCACCATCTAAAAAGTCTTCAGGATATCCGTCAATTGCGGAAAATGAAACTGTATGATATGGACAATTTTGCTGATCCTGTTAATTACGGCTGTGTCTCTACTTGTAATTCTGGGATCACTCATTCTGTTTCCTGTCTTCACAATTGGAATATATGCTGTTCTAAGGCCGGATAATAAGAAGTTGGAGATAATAGGGTCCTGGTTTCATCCGGGAATCGTGACCTTCCGTCTGAATCCTTTTAGTAAAGAGTTTGTACTCACATTCCTGGGAAGGCGGCTGTTTGGTTCCACTCCC
Source organism: Chitinispirillaceae bacterium (assembly GCA_050301235.1). Lineage (GTDB taxonomy): Bacteria > Fibrobacterota > Chitinivibrionia > Chitinivibrionales > Chitinispirillaceae > JAFGIN01. The sequence goes on from JBNKZD010000045.1 coordinate 4,243, forward strand.
CACAAACGACCCTCAGAAAAATCAGAGAATGCACCCGAAGCGGTAACTCCCTCAGCGCAACCTTCATCAGACAGTACCTGGAAAGAATCCGATACTATTAACGAGGTAGAAGAGTTTGAGAAGGTTTCATCTCGCCCGGAGCTGGAAGTGAGAAAATATAGTGAGGTTGAGGTTGAGGGGAAGGCTGAGGTTGAGGGGAAGGTTGAGGTTGAGGGGAAGGCTGAGGTTGAGGGGAAGGTTGAGGTTGAGGGGAAGGTTGAGGTTGAGGATAAGGTTGAGGATAAGGTTGAGGATAAGGTTGAGGATAAGGTTGAGGATAAGGTTGAGGTTGAGGATAAGGATAAGAAAGATGAAAAGGGTGAGGCAAAAAGTAGAACGGTTAAGGAAGGTTTTTTCGACAGATTAAAAAAGAACCGCTACTTTTATATGATCCGCCAGAGAACGCTTCAAAAGAAGCTGTTTCGTTGGGTATTCAGACTGTTCAAATCGCTGTTCAGGATTATCCGGTTTGATCATTTTGATGCATCAGTAAAAGCCGGAATTGAGGAACCCGCTCTTTTAGGAAATATTTATGCGATCTATACGATGACCCGTTATACTGTTAACGTGTCTGGTGGGAAGCCTGTAGTATCATTTGAACCCGTTTTTATGAAGAACTGGTTTGAAGGTGAGGGAAGGTTCAGTATAAAGACTTCTGTGATCTGGTTGATATATCCTGCGCTGTTTGCCATTTTTTCATTTCCATATATTACAGTTCTATGGCTTTTCTGGAAATCCAGAAAATTAAAGTCAAAAGAATCTGAAAAAAGTTGATAAAATATTTGCTTCTATAAATTCGAATTATTATATTTAACTCACTTTAATGACGGTCCCATCGTCTAGTGGTTAGGACACAGGATTTTCATTCCTGCAACAGGGGTTCAATTCCCCTTGGGACTACCAAAGGCGAACTTTCAGAAATGAGAGTTCGCCTTTTTTATTTGTATAGATTCCATAAAATATCGGAATCAGCACAATTCCTAACCCGATATAACCGAAATTCGTAGAAAAATAAGGTTTGAATTTATCAGGGCAGAATGTAATTTTACCCACTCTTTTTAAACCCTAATAATTATTCAGGGCAGCAGTATACATTTTCAGAATGGAATTTGGACCGAGTACATGATTCAGGATAAGATAAGAAATATCGCGATTATTGCCCATGTCGACCATGGAAAAACGACACTTGTTGACCAGCTTTTCAAGCAGAGTGGAATGTTCCGTGAAAATCAGAACGTTTCTGAGCGTATGATGGATTCCATGGATCTTGAGCGGGAACGTGGTATCACTATTTCTGCAAAAAATGGTTCATTCAAATATCGTGGCTATCATATCAATATTATAGATACTCCTGGACATGCGGATTTCGGTGGTCAGGTGGAACGTATTCTGCGAATGGCTGATGGTGCACTTCTGCTTGTGGACGCCGCGGAAGGTCCGATGCCGCAGACCTATTTTGTGCTTAAAAAGGCGCTGTCATTTTCACTGCCGATAATTGTCGTAATTAACAAAATTGATAAACCTGCAGCTCGTCCGGTGTGGGCGGTAGATCAGGTGTTTGACCTTTTTGTAAAACTGCATGCACCCGATCATATTCTTGATTTTCCGGTAGTTTATGGATCTGCGAAGGATGGATTCATGCGTAATGATCCGAGTGGAGTGGAGGATTCGCTTGTGCCGCTTTATGAAAAGATTATTTCTCACATACCTCCGCCGGCTGGTGATGCACTTGCGTCCTTGCAGATGCTTGTAAATACGATCGATTACTCTCCCTATCTGGGACGGTTGGGTATTGGAAAGATTACGGCAGGAACTTTGAATGTCAATAAAGAGATTTCCGTGGCGCTTCATGATGGGTCGCTTGTTCCGGCAAGAATTACTAAGGTGTATCGGTTTGAAGGGGTTCAGAAAGTTCCGACCGAAACAGCTGAAACCGGCGAAATTGTAGCTGTTGCAGGTATGGATGAAGTTACTGTGGGTGTTACCTTTACCGATTCCGAAAATCCCAATCCATTACCACCGATTATTATCGATCCACCAACAATTTCAATGAATTTCATTCCGAATGATTCGCCATTTGCCGGCAGGGAAGGGCGGTTTGTCACCTCACGGCATATTCAGGAACGATTACATCGGGAAACGCTTTCTGATGTGGCACTGGTTGTTGAAGAGCTGACTGATACTGTAGGGTATAAAGTGTCAGGCAGGGGAGAGCTGCACATATCAATTCTGATTGAAAGAATGAGGCGTGAAGGATATGAGTTTCAGGTAACACGGCCACAGGTTATTATGAGGGAAATTGATGGGGTATTATCTGAGCCATTTGAAGAATTGACTATAGATGTTGATGAAAAATATATGGGAATTGTAATTGAGAAAATGGGATCACGCAAAGGAACTGTGCGCGAGATGTTCCAGGATAATGGCCTTGCAAGGATCGTTTTCAGGGTACCAACACGAGGTCTTCTGGGATACAAGTCTGAATTTATGACTGACACTCGCGGTATGGGAACGATGAACTACATTTTTCTGGAGTATGGCCCTTATGCTGGTGAAATCAAGACCCGTCAGAACGGG
>JBNKZD010000046.1:0-9203 GCA_050301235.1 Chitinispirillaceae bacterium
TGGAGAGATGCCCTTTATTGCCGGTAAATATGAAAAGCAGCGGATGGATATTTTTGCAGAACCATTTGACATACTTGAGTCAGTCAAGGACCTTTTCAGGGAAACACGGGATGAGTATGCTGAAGACAAAAGTGAAATTCAGACCCTTTCTCCATCAAGAATCCAGGTTGCGTTGACATTTTTACGTAATCTTACGGTAATGTCCGGCCACCTGATTCCATCACTTCCCGATATTATCGATGCCGCAAAAGGGGTGGGGGGAAATACCTTTGCATTGAGGATACTTAAAAGTGCTAAATATTATCCGTTCATATCCTTTGATTCCGAATCGATCAAAGTCGGAATTGATAAAATAATCATTCCCGGTTCTCAGGAACCTCTTGATGCTATCAATCTGTTTCGTGATAGCAATCTGGAATGGCGTACAATATCGATCCGTCCCGACCCATCACTGTTTCAAAAAAAAAAGTACCAGTTCGGCTGGAATCCGCAGAGTATGTGTTCACATGTTCCTGAAGACATTAAAATTGAGCGGTTTAACACGTATGTGCGCCAAAAAGCACTCAAACTGCTTGTTGAAGATCATGCCAAAACCGAAAAGTTTACCACTTCAGTAAAAGATGGTATAGACATACGGGAAACTCTGAGAAACTGGAGTACCGGTTCTGTTTATGTAAAAGAGATACCGCCATCACGGGGAAAAACCGATACCGTAGTGATTATTTTTGATCAGGACCATGATGAGCGCTATCCGCATCAGACCACCTGGTATGCAGAACATGAAGAAGAATCGACACTGACTTTTTACGCGACAAGTGAACTCGAAAACATGGCAGGGCCGGGGATCGCAAAATGTTATTATGGAGGGCTATCACTGCTGTTTCCTCCTCGTCATGTACCCGATATTTTTCAGATCACTGAGGAAGCCGCATTTCCGGATTTGGCATCACGTCTTGCCTATGGAGCGATGCTGTTCAGTCAGGAGAGGGTAATCTCGTATGTGGCAGCACGAAAACCAGGTACTTTTTTAAAAACACTTGCATCAAAGCATAAAAAACATCTGCTCTGGATTCCACTGAATACTTTTTCAAGTGAAACGATTGCAAAATTAAGGAAATTTCATATCCTGAATGGTAAAGTTGTAAGAAGCTGGGCACAACGTTTTATCGGGGATTGAATGCTTTGCATGTTCATGAAGCAAAAGTTCAAATCAAAAAAGTACTAGAGGTAATTGCAAATCTCCTCTTCAGAGCCCTTCGACTACGCTCTGGGTGCGTTTTGAGTACCGTTTGTCGAGCGGAGTCGAGACAAGCCTGGGGTTTTGCATTTACCTCATTTGTATTAACATTTTTTCTGTTTTGTGGTATTCCTTGCTCCACTTCAGCAGCATCCGAAGATGTTGCCCCATTTTTTGATACACTTGAATCATCACTGCGTAAACAGTATATCCGTTGCACAGGTGATTCTTCTGAGGTGAGTTCAACGGAGATCAGAATCTGGAAAAAAAAGCTCCAGTTGTTCATGGAAAATGATTCTTTTCCAATGGTTGCAAAGAGTTTCTTTTCAGAGACCGGTCTTTCTCCTGGAGATGTATATCTGTGCGAACTGATTAACTGGTATCAAAACCGGGCATCCCGGCGAAACGAATATGCCGAACTACTGGCTGATGATCTTCAAAAACGTGAAAAACGAAAAGCGGATTCCCTGAAAATCATTGAAATTTGCAAAAGTGCTCATGTTTCTCCATTTGACTTTGAAGGAATACCTTTCGGATTATCGAAAGAAAATTTTCTGTTGCTACTGGAGTGGAAATCTACTATGAAATTTGAGAATCTAGGCAAATGCATTCAATGCAGTAATGTACATTTTGGAAATCAGAACGTTGCAGTAGCTTTTCATTTCGATAAAGACGGGCACTATCGTATGTATGAAATTGAATGCAAAGGGGGCCCCCTCGATTCAATAAATAGTTCAGTCCGTAAAGAAGTTGCACTGTTAGGGGAAGAGGTGGAAAAACGGTCGGGAATTGCACCCGATCATATCTATCGAATCGGAAGGTTTGATATTACTCAGGGACGACTGGCTGTTGAAAGGATGTGGAACGAAGATCCGGTTTCAGCATTCGTTGGATTCGCGACCTATCGATATCATTACTACGGTAAGGTGGTTGTAGTGGCAAACAGGATAATGAAAATGGCTGATTCAATCAGAACAGATGAAAAAAATGGAGATTAAGAAGGTAGCCTACAATAATCAGTGCGATTAAATCTAAAACAAGTCGAAAAGCGAGCATCCCGCTTGAATGATTAGCGGATTTGACATTTTTTGCTTTATATAAAAGGTCGGCCATTACTGTACCTGGTATCTACTATATTAAATGAATTCCAATACTTTTTTGTGGTACGACGAAGAACCACGATATCAGTTTTCAAACTATACAATAAATGACTACTCAGAACAATAATTTTATTCCGGCTACAAAACTTACTGCATTCAGGTGGGGTGATATAGTTCTTATTATAGGCCTTGTCGTGGTAACCGCGCTCTCTTTTAAACTGTTTGAGGGTACGGGTACACCAACTGTTTTAATTTATCGGGATAATACGGTAATCGCGCAATACCCGCTCAGTGATGAAAAAACGGTTTCTGTCAGAGGTGATATCGGTGATGTCGGAATTTGCATTAAAAATGGTGCAGTTAAAATAGACAAGTCTTCATGTCAACATCAGATATGTGTCCGGGCCGGCACTATAACGAATTCATACGGTCAGCTTATCTGTGCTCCCAATCATATTCTGGTGTGTATCAGATCCAGAGAGAATAAACGGTTACAGTTAGATGCAATATCACAATAATACAGATTCTAATGAGATTGTCACCAAGACAGTCATGATCCTTCTGGCAGTTGGATTAAATGGCCTGGAACTGCTCATACCCCGTATACCGCTGTTTCCCTGGTTTAAACCTGGTTTTGCAAATATTATCACCATTATCTGGATCATACGCTATGGTACTGTTGATGCAATTCTGTACACAATTCTGCGATCATGGATTTCCGGTTTTTATTTTGGATTTTCTTTAATCACACTCACACTAAGTGTTTCTGGCGGGATTGTGGCAACAGCAGGAGTCGGGATGCTATGGAATCTTCTGGGGAAAAGACAGATTTTTGGAAGTGTGGGGCTTACGATATCGGGTGCGATCATGCACAATTCCGCGCAGCTTCTCGTAGTATATCTCCTGTTTATGCGCAATGATTCTGTTTTTTATCAAATCCCCCTCATGATGATTGCATCGATAGTGTTTGGCGGTCTTACCGGGTTTTTGGTACCTCATGTAAAGGATGTTCTTGATTCAAGAGTAACAAGCGGTGTGGTGAGAGATTCCAGAGCAATTACGAAAATGGTGATAAAAAAATCGGACATTGTTGCGTCTGTTCTGGTGCTGAGCTGTTGCGCTGGTTTATTTTTAATTGAAAAATTCGGTATAGTTCTTCTGGCAGCAGGACTTTTTTCTATCGCTGCGTTTTTTACCGAAAAAAGACAGCTACGGATATTTATCTATCCGCTGCGATTCAAATATCTCTTTCTATTGATATTTTTAACGTATATATTGTTCACCGGCGGTAAGCGGGTGCTGTTTCTGCCGTTTGGTACTGAGGAGGGTTTTTACAGCGCAGCGATCCAGATGCTTCGATTGTGGACCTGGATCGAGGCTGGGGTTGTGTTGAACAGGTTAAAATGTAATGATCTGTTTTATCTTCTTTTGAGCAAAATCTTTCCCGCAAATAAGAACACACTTTCAGGTGGATTTGATGCACTTCTCTACTTTCCTGAGATTTTATCGAAAAAAAATAAAGAATCTGTAAAGCTTGGTCAACTTATCAGGCACCCGGGCAATACTTTGAGGACATACCTTGTAGAATTGTTCAATAAGATTGAACAGGTAATTACAAGCGAAAAATAGTATTAATGTTGTTAATGGTTGACAATTTTAGTGAAATGATTCATTTTAAGTATAAATACAGTTTGTACGGAAACAATAACTTCAAAATGCTAAAAATGGAACAGCAACCTCTTCCGGTCATATTCGGTTACCTTGATTATCGCCTATTTATGGAAGATTACCGAAAAATCAGATCCGAAAATCATTCTGGTTTTACACACTATTACATTTGCCACCGGCTTGGGATGAAAAATTCCAGAAGTTACTATAATAACATTACCAGTGGAAGAAAAAATGTCAGTAAGGAAACGACTGAAAAATTAATAGAATTATTTGAGTTTTCAATCGAGGAAGCACAGTATTTTCGAGAATTGGTAAATTATAATCAGGCAGAACTTCCAAATCAAAAAGAATACCATTTTGAACAACTAATTAAACTAAATAATGCACCAAAGAAAATCATTCCTGAAGACTGCTATGAATATTTTAAAACATGGTATCATCCGGTAATTCGGGAAAAGTTAGACGGTTTAAATTTTAAAGATAATTTCGCCGAATTAGCATCAATGATTTTGCCTCCCATTACAGAAGAGGAAGCTAAAGCATCAGTTCATTTGCTTGAGCGACTCAACCTCATTAGAAAAGATGAAACTGGTTATTTCAGGGTGACTGAGAAATTGATAGTCACCGACCCCAATGCTGAAAAGACCCTCATTGAGTACTTTCAGCTTCAATCTCTGGAGCGGGCTCGGGAAAGAATTACATCAAGGCCAAAAGAACATAAGACATCAACAATTACATTCGCTATTTCTACTGAGGGCTTAAAACGGATTCTTTCCCAGATAGACCAATTAAAAAAAGCAATCAGATCGATTGTACATGATGATGTCACTCAGGAAAAAAAGGTGTATGAACTTATCACCCATATAAGTAAGCAGAGCAACTGAAAATGCAATTTATACTTGGATTTTTTCTTCTACTGCTTTTATCGTGTTCTGCAACCGAAACAGATTCGGGTGAGATGATTACTGGGAAGGTTGTGAACAGTAATCAGGATGCTCTTGACAGCGTCAAGGTTATAATGCGTTATTCTGATGATGGCAGCACAACACTTAAAAAGTCAGTTTATTCTGTACCCGGCAGGCTTAAAGCCGACACAACATATTCTGATCACAATGGTAATTTCCGGTTTGAGAATCCTGGTATTTCTGAGTTTTATTTTGAATTAAATTCCTCAGATACACTCGCAGCATTTGTTGATTTTAAGAATATACAGGCAGAGAAAAGTATTTCTTTACCAGAGATTATCTGTACGTCTCCAGGAGTTATTGAGGGAAGAATTGATGACTCAACTTTCCGCGATGTTGATTTTTTGTACATACGGGAACTGGACCTTGCAATCCCGGTAGATTCATCTGGGTATTATCAAGCGCACACGATCCCTTCAGGAACATATATTTTCCGAACAGTTAAAAACAGTATAATTACCCCATCTTATTTCGATAGTACAGAAATAGTTATCAATTCAAAAGATACTTCTGGGATTACATTTAGATCGGACTCTGTTCTGTTTAATGTTAACCAGCAGACATTGGCATTGTGGTCGTTCAATAATCAGGTTAATGGCAATTTTATCGACCTTTCTGATAATAATCATTCTCTTACGTTTTTAAAAACGATTATAATTCAGCCAGGAATGTATAGTAATTCGATTGTTTTAAAAGACAGTGCCGCTTGTGTAGCAGATTCAAGCAATCAACTTAAGCCTGACCAGATTGATATTGAGGCAGTCATATACATATCAAAACTTCCGGTCTCTATTAATGGAGATGTGGCATTGGCAATGATAGTGTCTAATATTGATTTTGGGGCCAGCCAGTATGGTTACGAACTCAGGATTGCAGATACTGCAGGTCATCTTGAGTTTACAATTGGGACCAGAGATAATTGGCAGATTATAAAAAGCGCCAGGACACTATCTGTAAATAAATGGTATAAGATCAGAGGAGTGTTTGACGGAACTGTTCTTTCAATATTTGTAGATGGAGAAAATTGGGGCGAACTAAACTATTCTGGAGTGATACAGTATACTTCAAAATCATGGTTATCGATTGGGAAACGGTATCTGGATAGACCATTTTATTTTAATGGAAAAATTGACGAGATCAGAATTTTAGATCCGTCTAAGTAGTTTTAATTCGTTCGATTAAGAATAATGCTTTACCTGCTGTACCGATGGTTTTTAAATGTACTCCCGATGAGAGGACTGCTTTTTCACACTTATAGAAAAACATAGTGTATTATTGTATACATAGCTTATTTAATCACCTGTTAAAGGAAAGGTAGTCATTGTATGAAACACACGCATCTAAGCATTTGCCTGGCAGGTATAGCACTTCTGATATTAAATTGTGCAGATCCAAAATCAGGCGATTTCATTCAGGATCTGATCGATCTTGTAAAAAACAACCATGAAGAGCATCAGGATGATGTAACACCTCCTGCAAAGAATTGTTTCACTTTAGATGATCATACTCTGGGACTTTGGGCATTTAATGAATGCGATGGGCTGCTATCAATAAATCAAATCCGATCCAGAGATACATTAAAATTTGCGAAAATTCCAAAAAAGATCGAAACGGAATATGGGAAAGCTGCAGTGCTTGAAAGTAATGCTGCATCAATGATAATTGCAGACAGCTATTTTCCCGAAAAAATCACCGTTGAAGCACGAGTAAAACTTGATAGTTATCCATCTTCAAGTCTTTCTCCCAGGCCACATTCAATGATAGTTTCAACCGTTGATTGGGATGGTACTGCTAACAAAGGGTACGAGTTACGGATTAGTGATACAGATGGGAAAGCAGAGTTTATGATAGGTGCTGCAACTGGCTGGCAGTCTGCTATTTCAAAAACCACTCTTGAACTTGGTACGTGGTACACAATCGCTGGTCAATATGATGGCGCTTATATTACTGTTTTCATCAATGGACAGTTAGCTGGAAAAACAGCATGCACCGGAGCAATCAATAAAAGTATATCAGGAATGGGAGTTGGGAGAAGGATTGTTGATCAACCATTTTATTTTAATGGGTCAATTGATGAAGTCGCTATATCGAATGTGTGTCGTTATAATTATATGAGTGATAGTTGGTACACAACAGATGCCTCAACCATTGCTCACTGGACTTTTGATGAATACATAGATAACGGAATAGCAGACATTTCTGGAAATGGCCATATTGCCCGCTGTGTTGGAACTCCAGTTATTATCCCGGGAAAAGCTGGTAATGCTTTTAATTTTTATCAATACCATTGTACAACGCCGACTTCCAGTTCATTTTATCCTCAAAAACTCACGGTTGAAGCTGCGATCAAACTGACATCATATCCCCCTGCTAACATGTCACCTCGTCCACACGGGATGATTGTATCTACCATTAATTGGAGTGGAAACAATTGTTCTGGCTATGAGTTGCGTATTTCCAGCGCATATGGAAAAGTTGAGTTCATTTTTGGCGATGCCAATGGGTGGCACTCTGCGATCTCTGAGAAATCATTACCACTTAATGAGTGGCATTCATTCGCCGGACAATATGATGGAAATACGATCTCCGTTTTTGTTGATGGTGAGTTATGGGGGCAGACTGCCTACCAGAGCACAATTCAAAAGTGCAATACTGACTATGGAATAGCAAGACGCCTTGTAGATCAACCGTTTTATTTTAATGGTCTTATAGATGAAATAAGAGTATCAAGCGTCCTTCGTAATCAATAAATTATCGTAGTCCCGGAAAAATGAGGCATCATCAGACACAACAGCACTCGAAAAAGACTGTTGTGTCTTTTTTTCTGCACAATTCTCTTGTTCGCCATATCCGCAGGTCACTATTTTATTCGTGTAAATAAATACCGAGTTCCTGAATAATTACTTCAAGTAATATGGCTTGGTATTGTATGGCTTGAAATTTTAATCTATTGATAATTGATTTGCGGGCATTCAATGAAACAAAAAATTGATATTGGTATAGTAAATTACAACGGCGGTTCAGAACTGATAAAATGTATCGAAACCATATTGGACTTACGTAAAGTAGAGGTTAACCTTTTTATCGCTGATAATGCATCTACTGATAATTCAGCTATCGAAGCACAAAAACGTTTTCCACAATGCACATTCTTCCTGCTTGAAAAAAATAGCGGATATGCGGGCGCGTGTAATTATCTCATCCCACACTTAAAAACCGATGTAATTGTACTTTGTAATATGGATCTTGAGTTTGATCCCGATTGGGGAAAAGAACTCCTTGATTGTTTCGCAAAAAATCAACAGGCTGCAGCTGTTTCGACAGCAGTATATGAAAAGGAAACTGGCAGATTATATTCCGGGGGAGTGTTTTTTTATAATGATCTCTACCCTCTGAGTTCAGAAACACTTAAATCCAATGAACCGTATGATGTTTTTGGTTCTTACGGTGCAATAATGGCGTTCCGTCGGGATGTATTTGAAAAAGCAGGAATGTTTGATGATGATTACTTCCTGTTTTTTGAAGAAACAGAGTTCTTTTTGAGAATGAATGTTTTCGGGTTGAAGACTATCTTCTGTCCATCAGCAAAGGTGTATCATCACAGATCTGTTTCGACAATCCGGTATTCCCCGTTAAAGTTGTATTACTCAGAACGAAACAGAATGATGACAGCATACAAGTATTTCCCATTATGGTATTTTCCGCTTGTCTTTTTCTTTTCTGCATGTAGAATTTTACTGATGGCTAAAAAGGGAGTGCCAGGAAAAGATGGACAGGGGCGCAAGGTGGGTAAACTTACGATCGTTACCACTATAGGAAAAGCATGGGTTGATGCATTGCGTTTTATTCCAAGGGAAACAAAAAAGAGGCTTCAAATGTGGAAAAAATCGGAGTATACCCCTGCATTTACGCTTGAATTAATCAGGAAGTATAAACTTGGAGCTTCGGAGTTGCGGGTGAAGTAGAGGACGTTTCGATTTTGATGTAATTATCTCTGAAGGTTTAAATTGGCTGACACTTGCTCAATTTGTACCCAAAAATTGAGGACAGTATTTAATATTTTAGTTTAAAAGGGTGTAACCTCAAATATAGGCACGATAATTGCTTGACATTTGCAGTCTCCAGTGGCATAATATATGTTTAATTTTCAACGACTTAAACAATATCAACCAAAGGAGACCTTGGATGTCATTGGACAATATACTTAATGGCGCAGTCGAAAGTTTTAAA
>JBNKZD010000047.1:0-28349 GCA_050301235.1 Chitinispirillaceae bacterium
GATACAGCAGGTACTGCCGCCGACCACATAGCTAATCTTGATAAAAGTACTGTTGCAGCACTTTTTTTGTGCTGCCATGACAATGCACTTACAGATGCAACCATTCCAGCCCATAGGAAAGGTGATGCGATCAATTTTTCATTGGCAGCGAGGGTGAGAATAATAATTGAAAAAAAAATTCTCCATTTACTTTGTTTGCTAATTCCACCTATGCATAAAAGCGTGCCAAGTGTGCCTGATAACATTGATAACAGATCATAATTTAATGTTTTTAATGCAATACCGGTAACAGGAAGAAACATGACTGCATTAAACATAACAGCATGAAAAACAGTTTTAGGGAATTTTTGGAAAAAACAGGAGTGCAGCTGATCGATCATAATTGTAATAAGGAGTACGCCTGTTATCAAATGAGAGGCTTTTACAAGGACAAGGGTTATATCCTTTGATATGTGTGTCAATGATTGGATAACAGAAAACAGTGGTCCCCACAGGGTTGTAGATGTCCTTAATGCACCAAAACTCCATTGCAAAAGAGGGCTTGTCCTGAAATTTATAATATCATAAAAAATATAGGATTCATCCCAGCTTAAAAAACGCACACATCCTGCTGATGCAAAATATGCAGCTGGAACGCAACAGAGCAGTATGAGTATCAGCTCTCCTGATGGAATCCTGCGAATGATCAGATGGCATAACTGAATGACAATGATAGTGATAAAAACTACCAGTTCAACATGATTCAGGTTGAAATATTGCATCATAAAAAATTATTTACTAATTTTAAGATCTGTTTCAGGCGTTTATGATATGACATATTGCTATTTTACTAATGAAATTGTAATATTATAGTCAGGACGTTGCAACATTTAAATACAGGTATACGATTCTCAATGCTGCTTGTTTTTCAGTACATAAAAAAGTAGAGGTCAGTTCTTATAAAGGATAATTTTCTGATATGGATCATCTGATAAAAATTAATCAGCACTATATATTAGCTGTTTTCTGCATTATTACCGTTTCCTTTTCTGATTTTAAATTATCTGCCGGAGAAAAACATGCAGAGTATAGGTATCCGAGGTTGATTGCTCATGCAGGTGGAGATTATAAAGGTGTTCCTATGACCAATTCGCTTCAGGCGCTCAACTGTTCTGTGCGTGAAGGGTTTCGATTTATCGAAATTGACATATGTAAGACTGGCGATGGCGTTTATATGCTGGTTCACGATTGGAAAAACGTAAAGACGATACTTAAAACCCCTTTGAATAATAATATACCTTCATATAAAGAGATAATTAACGCAAAAAAAACGCACACAATGTTGGATTTAAAGAGATTTATCAAATGGATGAAGAAACATAAAGATGTTTCGATAGTAACCGATGTTAAAGATAATAATATTGAGATATTGAAGTTCTTGAAAGAAGAATATCCCGAAATGATTCGACAGTTCATCCCGCAGATTTATTCATTTGAAGAATATACGGCGGTTAAAGAAATGGGGTATGAAAATATTATACTGACACTTTATAAAGTTAAGGTGTCAGATGAGGATATATTCAGTTTTTGCCATCAGTATCCACTATTCGCGCTTACCATTTCAATCCAAAGAGCTACAACCGAATTTTTGAAAAAATGTTCAGGTATTTCTGTTCCGGTCTATGTTCATACCATAAATGACATTTTTGAATACCAGAAGTTGCGCAGCTATGGGGCATATGGGGTGTACACCGATTTTTTTCAACCTGACACATGGATTGAAAAGTAATTGCATTAACCTGAATTCAGCGATTTTTAACGCGACTTTCTTCGACCCCTTTGATTCCAGGACTCAGGCTTTTTTTTTATTCTCCCAATTCCAACACATGCTTAGAAATTCCAACTATTATATTATTTTTCTGCCTGCATCTCGCTATAGCATTTTTTAAGGGAAATGGTATACTTACTACATAAACAGATAAATTTTGGAAAAAGCCAGCAATTTTCATGAAACCATATATCGTTATTTTGGGCGAAATGGGAGCATCTGACAGAGAAATTCTCTGCAAAGCTACTTTATTGGCGGATTTTGAGGTCCGACAGTTTGTAACATTTAATCCCTCTTTCAGGTTTCCAGAGGATGACCTTCCCAGAGGTTTTATTTCTTGTCTATCGGCTGACACAAGAACTATTGTACAGTTGTTTGGTGATCTGCCAGTTGGAACGGGAGAAGAGATACCCTTTTTTCAGCAGGTTCCAACCGGTGAAATCGACCCCTTTCTCCTCAATCTCCCAATACAGGGTTTCTTTCAGTGTCCCTTAACAATGGCTGTGACCGGTACAATCATACAGAGTATCAATCGTAACCGGGCATTGATTGCACAGAACCAAAACTTAACTGATGAAATAATCAGGTATCGTAATCAGAAACACCGTCTTGTCCAGATTGGAACCGCATTGACACGAGAAAGCGATCTGAGTAAGCTGCTTCGATTGATACTTTCCACCTGCAGGGAAATGGTTGATGCTGATGCCGGAAGTATTTACGTCCGGGATCGTGTTAAACCTGGTGGACTCTACGCACCATCACTTACATTCAAAGTAGCACAGAATGATTCGGTAAATGTTGGAGTGATGAATGAGTTTTCACTTCCCATCGATGGACATTCGATTGCGGGATATGTAGCCAGAACAGCTATGCCACTGAACATCGATGATGTTTATAATGTTAAAGAATCTGTACCCTGGGAATTTAACTGCGAGTGGGATAAAAAAATAGGATATACAACAAAGTCTGTGCTGACACTTCCACTCAAAAATATTTCCGGAGAGGTTGTCGGGGTACTGCAGCTGATCAACAAAAAAAGTGAAAATACCCGAAGAGCCGGCGACTGCGATACATTTTTCGTTGAAGCGAATGCGTTTACACTTTCTGATGAAGAGTTTGTGCAGTCAATCGCTTCACAAGCGGCAGTATCCATCGAACGTGCTCATTACCATGAGTGTATTAAGGCGCTTTTTGAGGGATTTCTTGAATCGTCAATCGCTGCAATTGATGAACGGGATACTGTAACATCAGGACACTCAACGCGGGTAATGCGATATGTTTCGGCATTTATCGATGCTGTAAAAAATGATCAGAAAAGGAGATTTCAGTGTCTGGTGGAACCGGCGGAGCGTATCATACAGTTTCAGTATGCAGCACTTCTGCATGACATTGGTAAAATTGGTGTACCCGAAGCACTTCTCACAAAAGAGACACGGCTCAGTCCAGGGGAATGGAAAAATCTCGAAATAAGGTTCCGTTTTATACTTCATGATACAGAATCCGGGAGTGACTGCGGCAATATAACAGAAAATGATGATATCGGGTTTATTTCATCAGTGAATAAAGCCGGTTATCTTGATGATAAAAATTATGAAAAACTATTAAAAATTAAAGAACGGGCATACCGTTTTGCAGATGGAACGTCCGGTTCTCTTTTCACCGATACAGAGTGGGAAAAATTATCGGTACGGAAAGGTAACTTAACCGATGAAGAGAGAAACTCGATCAATTCTCATGCGACATCAACTTACCGTATATTGTCCAAGATTCCATGGACAAAAGAGCTTGAGCAGATACCCATCATTGCAGCCCGACATCATGAGCGTCTTGATGGATCCGGCTATCCTGACGGGTTGAGAGCGGATAATATCTGTTTGGAAAGCAGAGTACTTGCCGTTGTAGATATATTTGAATCACTTGTCGCCAAGGACAGACCATATAAGCCTAAAGTGCCGGTGGAAGTTGCTCTGGATATTTTACGTACTGATGCAACTGCCGGAAAACTGGATAAAGATATTGTTGACTTTTTTATAGAGAAAAAGATCTATGAAACGTTTGTTGGATAGCTTTTTAGTCAGATTTGGCGGGATGGGCCTTTAAGCTGATCAAGATACTGTTGCAGGGAATGCCAGTCCAGTAATGTTGTTGTATCTGAAGATGCTTTGTCATGGATCTGAATAAATTGCATTCCGGCACTTCGTGCAGCAGCTCCATCGGTGTCATCGCGGTCACCAACGACAAGCAGTTGTTCTGGAGGAATGCCCCATAGGTTTGCTATTTGTAAAAATGGTCGTGGTGATGGTTTAAGCGCACCGGATGCTTCACAGGATGCGGTGACCGAAAAGTATCCGGACTCGATGCCAAGATTGTCCAGTCGTTCTTTGACACTGTCATAATCGGACAGAACTGCCAGATTGATATTGCGCTCTTTGAGATTGCGCAGCGTCTGATTGATTCCCGGTCTGCCGCTTTTCTGGAATTTCATTGTGTAAATGAAGCCGGGGTAGAATGAATTTAAAATCCAGCTGCGGAGCACATCTGCGGATGTTTTTTCGATAATTGATAGATCGTTACAAATGGATTGAAGCAGGGTTTCCCGGTCTTTGAGGTCCTGTCCTGCGAATTTTTCACGTACTTTGAGGAAACGTGGTAATCTCAGACTGTTGGGAAACACTTTGAACATCAGGAGTGGTCGCATAAGCCACCTCATCCTGTAGAGTGTACCGTCAAGATCGAACAGTACACCTTTTATGGAATTGACGGTACTCAAATCAGGATGCCCGTTCATCTCTGGCTGCATTGAAAAGATTATCAAACATCAGTTCAATACTGTCCAGTGGTACAGATGAAAACGCAATTCTGATTATATCTTCCTGTGCGATAACCCCGGTACTGTATTTGTCCAGAAGAATTGCCCGGACCTTTTCGGCATTTCCGGAGATAATTTTCACACACATAAAATATCCGGAATTGTAGGGCAGTGCTGTAAAAAATTCAGCATATTCAGGGTGTTGTGAAAAAATCTGGTTAATTTTTTCATACCGTCTTTTCAAAATGGTAAACTTCTGCACTTTTTCGTCATTGTATGATGAATCTTTATATGCATTCTGAAGCATCATCTGGGAAACATTCGAGGCATTGGATATCGATCCTCGAATTGCACCGCCGATTTTTGCTTCAAGTGCTGTGTAGAGTGCCGGGCTGTTCTTTGCAGTACCAAATGTTACAAAGCCGACTCTGAACCCCCAGACATAATCTTCTTTGGTCGGGCCATCAAATTTAACTGCAAGAATCCGCTCGTGTGCATCACAGAGAAACGTGAAAATCGATTCTTTGAATATTCCTTCTTTAAAGACGAGCCCAAAATACGCATCATCGATGAAAACGACAATATTATTGCCCTTTTCTGCCATCTCTACCAGAAGATCCTTGATCTGGTGTGCTTCATTTTCAGTTACGGTGTATCCGGTCGGATTATTTGGAAAATTGAGAATGACAATTTTTTTGCCTGAAGTAGATTTTTCAAGCTGTTCACGAAGCCCTGCTAAATTGAAACCATTTGCGCTGTTGAACATGGGAAATGTATCGATCTGGCCTCCATAAGTGTGAGAGAATATCAGATCGTAATTTTCCCAGTACAGATCAGGGGAGATGATTGAGTCACCTTCGTTAACAAACAAATATCCGCCCATCGAGAGGCCGTGAGTCAAAGCACTGCTGACAATCGGCAAGCTGAACTGTTTGCCTGCAAGTGACGGGTTTTTCTGCACCATCATCTCTTTCCAGGTTGTGCGGATACCAGGCTGACCCGGGCTTGGTGCATACGAAAATGATTCTTTACCGTTGATATTCAGGAGCGAATAAACAGATTTTAGTGCCATCGGAGAGCCATCATCCTCAAGTGCGGTTCCGATAGTGGCGTTGATCTTTTTACCTTTTGCTTCAGCACTCTGTGAAAGTATACCCTTTTTAGGAAAGAAAATCGCCTTTCCCTTATCCGACAGACAGTTAAAGATGTTGGGGTTTGCTGATTGAATTATCTCATTCAGTTCTCTAGCCTGCTGGTCGATGATCATTAGGTACTCCTGAAATTGAAAAAGTAGTTAATAAGAAATCCAAAAAAAAACCGAAAGAAACGATTGCATCGTCTTCCGGCATATATTTTTCAGAACAGTTTTTACACATTCCGATGGAAAATATGTAATTTTCAACAACGTGTCAAATGCAATTTCAGCTTAAGAAAAAAATTATGAGAAACACATATAAAAAAAACTATGTATGGGGTATTGCGACAATCTGCTGGTGTGCGATAATTTTCTATCAATCCAGTAAAAATGCCGAACTCTCAGACATGAGTAGTCTGTATATCGTCGAAGTGATCAACCGGTTTCTGATGTCGGTTTTTGGGGCTGGGAGTGTAACCATATCAAATTTTATTGTCAGAAAATCAGCACATTTTATTGAATATATGGTGTTGGGGATCCTCTTTTTTAAGAGTTTTCATTACCATGAAAAATTGAAGGTCGTGATGCTAACCTCTTTTTTATGTGGGCTGGGGTATTCGATATCAGATGAAATTCATCAGATATTTGTCCCCGGAAGAACCGCAAAGATTATGGATGTTCTTATCGACTCAACAGGGTTAGCAAGTGGTTTGTTTCTGATCTTATTATTTACGTATTTTATTTATTCCCGCAAATAAAAACTTAGTGATTTCAGAAACTCCCTTTCTCCACGAGTGGAGAGAGGGTTGGGGAGAGAGGTAAGGGAGGAATCTGAGGTAATGCATAGATCTCGTATTTCTCGTTCGCCTTACCCCCTGCCCCCTCTCCATTGGTGAATGGAGAGGGGGAAAGAATGCGAATTTTGCTTTATCAGTTTATGTTAACCAGATACTAAAAGAAAAGCAGGTGGGTGGCCTGCATTTTAATGCAGGCACAGTTCTGTTGGTATAGACGAAAATTGTGACCCCCTTTCTCCACGAGTGGAGAGAGGGTTGGGATGAGAGGCGAGGTGGAAATGCGAAATTGTATCAACTGGATCGCATCTGTAAGCTCCCAAGATAGGGGAGCAGTCACGATTGTATCGTGACTGAAGGTTAATTCATGATCTAAAAAAAACGACATGTAAAAATATTTCACTGTCGTTTTAATTTTAATGTGTATCAAATACACAAATTGTAACAATGTCAACTTATGCGCGTGACATAAACTCATTGGTGCGTGTATCCATTTTGACTTTGTCGCCAATGTTGACGTACAGGGGAACCTGGATTTCGTAACCGGTATTGATTGTTGCAGCTTTCAGAACTTTACCGCCAGTATCACCACGTACAGCCGGTTCGGTATAGGTGATTTCGCATTCGACAACGATCGGAAGTTCAACACCGACAGCTTTTCCTTCATAAACAATCACGTCGATAACCATCTGTTCCTCAAGGTAATTGAGTGCATCACCGAGGTCATCCTTAGTGAGATCCATCTGTTCGTAGTTTTCCTGATCCATAAATGTGTAGAAGTCATCATTGCCATAGAGATATTGCATCTGTTTACGTTCAAGCACAACATCATCAAATTTTTCGCCTGCACGGTAAACAGTTTCGTTCATTGCACCGGTAGCGAGGTTCTTCAACTTCATTTTAACTGATGAAGCACCACGGGCGCCTTTGTTGTAGATTGCTTTTTGAACGATAAAGAGATTGCCGTTTACTTTGACGGTATTGCCCGCTCTGAGGTCTTCGACCAGTTTCATATAAAAATGCTCCTGAGAGTAGTGAAATGTTTAATATTTTCTTTTTTACTTGATTGTTTTGCAACGAATTGCGGTAGTTCAGAATTCAAAGTGCCAGGTTTTGCACAAACGCTGATTTCTGCGCAGTTGCATGACCGGTTCCAGCGCGATCTTTCATAAAAAATCACGTCACAGATATCACCCATTAATGTTCGGATAATCCCTGATAAAAGTGGTGATTTTTTTTATAAGATCACAATTTCGGGTCATAAAATAACTCATCTCATTAATCGAGTGTTCAAATTTTTTCAAGTTATTTAAAAAATATCGGAAATTTTCGTTGGTCGGGTGCATTTCCGATTCATTGGGGACACTGTTGAATGCGATCATAAGTCGCTGATATTCTTCAAAATCCTGAGAATTAGCAATCCATCGGTGCATTATTGAGCAAAGCGCTTCAACTTTAACGATCTGGTAGCGATTATCCTGTAGATAGGCATTCCAGATAAATGGTTTTCCGGACAGAACCGCACGGGTGAGAGAATCTTCTCCCCGTACAATGTTGAAATCCATTAATTGGAGCAACTGATCATAATTTGGCTGCGGAATGAATGGCATCTCAATAATCGTACATGCCTCGACGATATGAACACTTCTTTGGGATGGTGTTAAATGACAATTTTCGAGCGTTTTTCGAAAGCTATGGATTGTTTTCTGACCGAATGTAAGCAGTGTTACAGGTTTAGAATGCGAGATGCAATCTTCAACGAAACGGTCGAGATTTCGTGTGTAGGTGAATACCGATCCGAAAATCATATTTTCCGGGTTGTGCAGATACATATGTATTTGATCCGGGATAAGGGACTTGATAGCATCCAGGCGTTCATTGGGGGTAGTAACAGAGATCGGGTGAGTCGTGTTGAGTATAAGCCCTCCTGTGCGTTCAGTGAATCCTGGCATGAAATAGAATTTTTTCAGGGTTCCTTCAGGAAGCAGTGATTCTTTTTCATGATACCCTTCAACCCACTCTTCGGCAGAGAGATGCTCTAAATTGATAAGTAACGTACTTTCATAATATGCTCGCTTCATATACACCTGGGGAATTTCGCAGGCAAATGTTTCGAACACAAGTTCTGCGACTCCAAGCTGCGCCACCAGGGTTTCATCAAGCCGTGATGAGTCTATCCAGGTAATCGATTCAAATTCCTGTACCGCTTTCTGAGGATCGATAGCAGAACAGATTACTTTGAATGTGACAAGATCATCAACAAACACGCGCATGGTGCTATTCGGTAAAGCTGCTTTCAATGCGCGTGCAAACCGGTAGACAACCCCGATGTCTCCGAAATTATCTACTACATTACAGAATATGTCGATGGTGGAAAAAGTCAATGAGTCTTATCCTTTGATTAATACTTCTTCAATATTTCACAAATCGCCTCACCCCCTGGCCTCCTCTCCATTAGTGAATGGAGAGGGGGAAAAAAGAGACAAATACCACCGACTCCCTTTCTCCACCAAGTTGAGAGAGGGTTGGGGAAAGAGGCGATCTGCGAACAACGCAAAATTGGTGTTTTACTGTCGCATCTTCTTTTCAAGTCCCAGTGCACTGATCATCTGATCATCAGCACTGATCCCGGCTCCCGGGGTCGTCAGATAGCCGCCGGAGACGTAACCATTAGCGCCTGCAAAGAATATCAGATTCTGAAGTGCTCCAAGGTTTACTTCACGACCACCACATACCTTTATTGTTCGCGATGGCATCACTATGCGGAACATCGCAACAATTTTCAGAAAATCAAACGGTGTATCGGTTGGTTTGGTGACACGTGTTCCCGGAACAGCATTTAGAAAATTAATAGGAATTGTGTCGACACCAAGCTCTTTTAGTTGTAAACATAACTCTTTGCGGTCTTCCCAGGATTCACCAAGTCCGAATATCCCTCCACAGCAAACATGGAGCCCGACTTTAAGCGCATTTTCAACCGTTTTTGCGCGTTCATCCCAGGTATGTGTGGATACGATTTTCGGGAAAAATGAGCGGCTTGTTTCGAGATTGTGGTTGTAGCAGACTACACCGGCATCTTTGAGCATCTGGAAGTCTTCAAGGTCAAGAATACCCAGAGATGCATGCTTTTCACCATTACAATCCTTAAGGGTATCGGCGATCATTTTAAGCTCATCTTTTGTAAGTCGTCGACCGCTTGAGACAACGCAGAAGGGAAGGTTATTTTCCAGAGAATATGCACATTGTTTACGAATCTCATCAGGGGTAGCAAGTTCCCGGACATTGACGGTGGTTTGGTTGTGACCGGACTGCGCGCAGAACGCACAATCTTCACTGCACCCGCCGGATTTAATATTCATCAGTGAGCAGGGATCAACTGTAGCGCCGAAATATTTTCTCCTGATCTGATCTGTGCAGGCAAATAACATCGACATCTGGTCGACCGGCCAGTTGATGATCTCATCCATCTCTTTGAGACCGATAGCTCCGGAGATTGATTTATCGTAAAGATCCTGAGCTTTCTGGAAGATATTCATGAAAGATTCCCTTCAATTATATGGTTATTAATAATATATTGTGCTATCTCTGTTTCCCTGCCGTAAAAGACCGCATGACCGGCATCAATGCAGTGCAATGTTCCATTGCAAACACCGGCTGTCACCTCAGCGGCAGGATAAGGTATAATGGTATCATTACGTCCGTGAATAACTATAGTGTTCGGACAGGTAGTTGCGGTTTTTGTCAGATCTGCCTGTTCGAGAAAGTGAAGGCCGAGAATGAGGTTTTCAACTGAATAAGTCGACACCTGCGTGAAAGTTTCATCAAACCCGCATGAACGGTAAAATTTTTCAAGAACGTTTTGGGGTTGTAGCAATAACTGTTTTCTCATGGAGCTAAGAACCGATGGATGAGTTCCGTGGCGGAACCCTTCTCTGCGGCAAAACGATAGTGCAGGAGAGATAAGTGTCAAAGTTTGTATGCGTAAAATGGATGTGAGTGCAAGAACCATCATTGCTCCTGTAGACCAGCCGGCAAGATGGTAGTTTTGTGTGTCAGAAAGTTGCAGATGTTGTTTGACAATTTCCGGCCAGGTATTAAGAAGCTTTTTGTTATCATCAAAAAGCAATGGCATTAACATATTACTATCAAAATAAGTAC
Source organism: Chitinispirillaceae bacterium (assembly GCA_050301235.1). GTDB lineage: Bacteria > Fibrobacterota > Chitinivibrionia > Chitinivibrionales > Chitinispirillaceae > JAFGIN01. The sequence goes on from JBNKZD010000047.1 coordinate 10,704, forward strand.
AATCCTTACCGAAACATCCCTCAAGCAGCATCGGGGATAATGACCATCCTCCAAAAACAAGGGTTGAATTACGCATCAGAACCATTCCATCCATTCAATACAGAGATCACTTTTTCAAGATCTGTACTGCTGATTCCGCCGTGAGGCGATATTCGTATCCGTGAAGTTCCTGCCGGAACTGTTGGTGGACGGATTGCCGGGGCTATAATGCCATGTTTTTTAAGGTATGAGCGTAACGCAAGTGCCCGGGATTCTTCACCGGTGATTACGGGGATGATTTGAGTTGTTGAACAACCCGTTACAAAATGGTTTGATTTCAATCGCCTTTTGAACTCATCTGCCATGGTAATAAGTTCACTGCCCATTGCTGTATGTGAACAGATATACCGCAATGCAGCGAGATTATGTGCAAGAACCGAATGGGGGAGTGCTGTTGAATAGATAAGGCTGCGGCAGTTATTTACAAAATAATCACGCAGCAAGCCTGAGACTGCAACATAGCCACCGCATCCGGCCAGTGCTTTACTCATCGTCCCCATGACAATGTCAATATCGCTGCTGATACCAAGTTTGTCGGCGAGTCCACCACAGTGTGGTCCAAGAATACCCGCTGCGTGTGCTTCATCGACCATGGTCATGCAATTATATTTTTTTGCGATAGTGACAATATCTGCCAGAGGCGCACAATCACCATCCATACTGAATACTGAATCGGTAATGATAATTTTTTCACGCGATGATGAACCTGAACATTTTAGCTCCAGATCGCTCATATCGTTATGTTTATATCTGGTCAACCTGCAACCGGCTAGTTTTATCCCATCGTAAATGGATGCATGATTAAGACGGTCGGAAAATACTTCTGTATCACGGGTGCATAATCCCTGGATAACACCACAATTGGTTGCATACCCGGAGTTAAATAGCAGCGCTGTTTCTGTGTGTTTCCATGATGCGATTTTCTTTTCGAGTTCATCAAAAAGTGGCGAATATTGTGCGACAATGCGGGATGCAAGATTACCGGATTGTACACCACCACTGAGACGTTGCGCCTCTTTCTGAATCTCAGTGTTGAACTGAAGGCCCAGATAGCTGTTCGTTGAGCAATCTATAACACCATCAGGAGCTGTAACTGAAGGTATCTGCCGGAAAAGGTTGTGTTCTTTTCTTTTGGTAATATCTTTAGTTATGCGATCATAGATCGGTGAGGCATTCATCGATTATCTCCTGAAGAACCTCGACTGTTGTATCAATCATGAAATCGATCTCTTCGTTGGTAATGTTTAGTGGTGGCATGAAATATATGATATCTCCCAATGGACGGATAAGCAGCCCTTTTTCTACCGCTTTACGGGATATAGTATGAGAAACGCGGGCCTGTGGGGGGAGCCGCTTTTTTGTTGTTTTGTCTGCGACAAGTTCGATTGCGGCACACATGCCTAGTGCCCGGATATCTCCGACCACTTCAAATTGGTTGAACACCGAAAGTTTTTTATGAAGTAACTGTATAGTTGATTCCAGTGATTGAGGAATACGCAATGCTACGATCTGCCCGATTGCGGCACAGGCAGCAGCAGCAGCAAGTGGATTTCCGGTGAATGTATGTCCGTGGTTAAGGATTCGTTCGCTTGTGTAATCCCCCTTGAATTCATCAAAGATAAACTCCTTTACAACTGTTGCAGACAGCGGAAGATACCCGCCCGTAAGACCCTTTGCAATGCACATGATATCAGGTACTTCATTGGCGTGCTCACAGGCGAAAAGTTTACCGGTGCGCCCAAACCCCATAGCGACTTCATCGGCAATGGTAAGGATATCGTACTTTTTGCAAAGAGAAAAGATCCGTTTGAGCACCTTTGATGGATAGATGCGCATGCCACCGGCACCCTGGACCATCGGTTCGAAAATACATGCTGCGATTGTTTTATGGTGTTGCTGCAAAATGGCTTCAAGAGAATCAATGCACTCTGCATTACAGCTGTCACACGTACGGTTAACCGGACATCGGTAACAGTATGGTGAATTCGCAAAAAGCTGTTTTTTAAAGTGCTGGTGGAACAGTGAGTGGTATTGTGGAATCATACCAACTGACATTGCACCAAGCGTGTCACCATGATAGCCGCCATCAAAGGAGACAAATTGACTGCGGTTTTCTCTACGCAGATAGTGGTACTGAAGAGCAATTTTCAGAGCAATTTCAACAGCTGTAGAGCCATCATCAGAGTAGAAAATCCGGGTGTGTTCTGATGGCAGAATCGTTCCGAGCAGTTGCGAAAGGCGCAGTGCTGGTTCGTTCACAAAACCGGCCATCATAACATGTTCGATATTATCAAGTTGTCTGCGGACAGCATCTGTAATAGCCGGATTGTTATGTCCAAGTATACTGACCCACCAGGAACCGATTGCATCGAGATACCGTTTACCCTGTTTGTCAATAATCCATGAACCCTGACCTTTTTCGATAACAATCGGAGGATTCTCGAGTGTATCTTTATAGTAACTGAACGGCATCCATAGCCGTTTAAATTGCTGAGCTGAGTTTCCTGATGAAGGCATGTAGTTCCTGTTCCTTGACACTGTTAAAACCTGTTTCCAGAAGTGGAAGTGGGCGGATCATATTTGCTATAAAACTGATATTATCATTGTAAAGGTAATCGACGGGGATATTACGACCATTGTTCATGACAATCCCTGCCAGACGGATACCATTTTTTTTGAGAATTTCAATAGACATGATTGTGTGATTGAGTGTTCCTAAATGGGGTGATGAAACAAGAATGACGGGCAGGTCCATTGCTTTCATCAGATCAACCATATAGTGTCTGCTGTTAATCGGGGCCATCACACCACCTGCACCTTCAACGATAACACTCATTGAATATGTTGAAAGTCGCTGGTAAGCGTCGAGAATGACTTCAATCTCGATCTCAGGGCCACTTTCAAGTGTGGCGGCCAGGTGCGGCGAAGAGGGGGTTTTAAACCTGTAGGGAAGATGATTGCGAATATCCAGAGAGGGAGTAGCCTTTCCTTTCATCACAAAATCGTAATCGGGTGCGATGAGATTCCCATGGCTGTCTTCAATGCAGCCTGTCTGCACCGGTTTCATATAGGTTGATGGATGAAATTGACTGAGTGTGTCAATCATCAACCGGGATACATACGTTTTTCCGATATCTGTATCGGTTCCGGTAATGAAAAATGAGTGTATGGTATTCATTCTGTTCCTGAATTGTTTGTTGTCCATCCAAGTACTGAACGGTACGTGAGTGGTACGCCTTTGCCGTTGCAATAGTTTTTATCAAGAATCAGGCAGAATGCATGAAGTTGACTTCTGGTCATGGGTTTTTCTGCAACTGCGGTGCTCCCGATGGCGCTGAGGCTTTTAAGTAACTCCCGTGCAGATGGGTAATATACGATTTCTTCATCCTGGGTAAGAGAAATATTTTTGAATGATGCTTTTTTGAGCGATTCAGTAATCCGTTCTGATGTTGGAAGTGAGATCGGATCGGGAATTCCCATACTCAGGCGTGCATCACTGAGTTCTTTGAATGAACCATCGGTGAAAATTGAAAAATAGAGTTTTCCCTTTTTTTTGAGAATGTTGCTGATGTGGACAAAAAATGGGTCCAGATCATATATCCACTGAAGAACACTGGAGATAACCGCGCCATCAAAGGAACCGTTTTTAAGTGGCAGCTTTTCTACATCACCCCGTATAACTTGAATCGATGATGAGCTCTGTTTCTGGAATCTGAGTGATTCAAAGGCGATATCAATTCCAAAAAGAGTCAGGGAGGGTACTGATTTCTTCAGATCTGAAAGTAATCGACCGGTGCCACAACCAAGATCAGCCCATACTCCGCGAGGTAACAGGGAGAGGATCTGATCATTTAAAATATTTTGATACCTGCGTTGAACCTGTGCGTAAAGATCATATTGAGCTGCTTTTAAACCGAATGTATTTGAAATTCGCTTTTTGGCAGGAATTTTTACGGCTCGATGCATTAAAATTAAACCCTTCTGGAATGCTATCGATACTAAAAATAAATTGAAACGATAACCAATGTATTGTTTTCCTGTTTTCTATTAAGTATTATTTAACCTCAATGCTATATTAAGGTGGGTAGAGGGTTATTATTTTATGAATGTGGGAGTATGTATAGTGAGAATTTAAGCGTTTTACTTACATTGGCTTTAAATTAACAGGTGTTTAAACTTTTTGTAGAACCGAATAATTTAAAAAACAGAGGACAGAGTAAATTATTGGTTAGCAGAGTAGTTTGAAACATTTTCTCAAATTGGGACCAGATTATCTGGTCCGGAGTGTCAGGACTTTATTTTGGCTTTTGAAATAAAAAAAACAGGTGTAACATTTTTCAATCCTGCTGGTTTTTCGGGCATAAACATGAGATTATTGATTCGGGGTTTGCTTATTTGTACTTTGGTATTGTCAGTCAAAGTCAGACAGACGCTTGCCGATAGTACGAATTATCGCAAAACCGCAGTAATATGTGATTCAGCACAAAATCTACTCGTTCAACAGAAGTATCCACAGGCATCAAAACTTATCGGTGGCTATCTCAAAAATAATCCTCGTGATAATGACGCGTTGTATTTGTCTTTTGCTATTGAACAGACAAGAATACTTGATTATGAATCATACATGATCGATTGGAAAAAATATCTGGGGTTTGCTGACAGCCTGAAGAGTGTTTTCGAGAAACGTCTCGTCGAACTCAATGGGGATGATTCGGTTGTATGTCTTTTTTATCTTGCAAATGTCTATGGGGGCATGAGTGTTGTTCAGGCTAAAACCGGCAACTGGTTTGATGCAGTCAAGAATGCGGTGCCTTCGGTATCATTATTAAAAGAGGTCCGCAGACTTCAACCCGATTTTTATGCTGCCTATTTAGGTTTGGGTGTTTTTAATTATTATCTGAAAAACAGTTTTAAATGGCTTCCATTCGTTGATGATAAGGAGGATGATCTTAAGACACTCGAGATAGCACTTAAAGCATCATTCCCCTTTGACTATGCAGCCAAAAACACATTGTGCTGGATATTGATCGAGAAAAATCAGTATAAACGTTCTGATTCGCTGGCACTTTCGGTTCTCAAGGAGGTTCCTGACAATACAATATTTTTCCGTATACGATTAATGATTGCATTGTGGACACAACAATATTCAACGACGGTACAGATGGCTGACCGGTTTATCAAAATGACAATGGAGAGAGAGCCCCGCAACTGGTCGGATCTGGTTGCCGGATATGCAGCGTTGATCGATGCTTATGAAGCTACCGGTAATATTACTGCGATGAAAAAAACAATTACTGCAATGAATAAAATGAAAATACCACCCGAATTTGCCGCAATACCTCATGTCAAGAAAAGTCTGAAACGGATAAACGATCTTAAGGCGAAATATAAAAATGAGAAATAGCATAATGTTTTACACCGTGCCTCTTGTAATATGTCTGTTGTATGCAGTTACATTTGGTGAATACGATCCGAATCTTCGTTATGAACCAGGGATTCAGTCTTTTTTGCGGAGAATGGATACCAGGCAGAAACCGTTGCCAGAACTATCGCTGCTGCCGTTACGGTACCAGTCTATTGTGACCTATTTACGCAACGAAATTGATACTGCGGTTCTCAGCAATGATGAACGGGTAATGATGAATTCGCTCCTGAAATATATCGATCCGCGTCAGGGAAGAATAAAATGGTACAATGATGCAAAAGATATCAATTTCCGGGTGCATCTCTCATTAACTGGTGATCTCAAGGCTCATCTGGGTACTAATTCCGGTGGTGACATACGAGGAATTATAAGTCCATCAATGGTGGGTAATTTAGGCAAATTATCATTCTATTCCGGAATCGATGTCTGGACAGAGTATAATTCAGACAAGATGTATTACCGCAGTTCATATCAACCTTATGATGGTATTCCGTATAATTTATATGGTCGGACAACCGATTCTGCTTCAGTGAAATCATCAGATATACCCAGAGGCGGTATTCAATATGATGCCGGTCCTGTGAAAATACAGGCTGCAATTGATTACCTCAGATGTGGCCCTGCAGTATGTTTTCCGGTAACACTCTCCGGTGAAGCCCCTCCGGTTACCTACATCAAAACAGATCTTGACATGAGTGTTGTTCAGTACAGTCACCTTGCCGGAATGTTGCGTTCACAAAAAGACAAGCCAAAATACATCTATTATCATCGGTTGAGTTCGATGCTCTTTAACCAAAAACTGCAACTTGGCATTAACGAAGTCATTATTAATGGAAGCACTACTGACCAGTATTTTGGTGATACCGATATTGTGGATAAAAAGAATTATCAGGAACGGTCGTGGGAGATGGTGTATCTGATTCCATTTGTTCCATTTAAATTTGTAGAGCATTATGCAGGGGACCGGGATAATGCTGCGCTTTCGATCGATTTGACACTGTGGTGGCCGAAAAGGTTTCGCTGGTATGGGGAGATGTTTCTTGATGATATACAGTCACCCTGGAAGTTATTTTCGAGTGATTGGGGTAACAAATACGCAATTACCTGTGGAATGCAGTATTACGGAAGTATTAAAGGACGTGATTTTGAAACGCTGTTGGAGTATTCCCATGTTGAGCCCTGGGTGTATACCCATTTTTATGGTGGTAGCCACCAGTATACCAATTTTGACAAGAGTCTTGGATCACAACTTGGCCCGAATTCTCAAGCGTTGACCGCACTATTTCAGATGACCTTGAATCCGCTTCATATAGCAGGAATCGGTTTGTGGCATGAAGCGCAGAATAAAACGGTTCGCGGGGGAGAAATTACGGATATTTTTCAGTACAGGTCGGTTGATTCAACAAAATTTTTTGATTCAGAGACAAAACATTTTCTGGGAAAAGGAACGGTGGTTAAGATCGGACCGATTCTAACGTACCAGTTCAATCCATTTGGAAAATTTCAGGCAAGACTCCGGTATGAGCTGGATCTGAAAGATGTTTCAGATGGATCCAGGGTATTTCTGAATGGTGGGTTTGTGTTTTGAGGAAGGTTCGGGAGTTCAGGGGTTCAGGAGTTCAAAAAACCTTGAACTTTGAACTTATTTAACCAGGATCCCGGCAGAATCGAGCACTGCCTTATTTTTAGGGTTGCCGGAATTTTTCAGTATCCAGGTATATTCCTGATAACCACCGGGAAGACCTGCGAGAACACATAGCTTGTTTTGTGCTTTTGAGAAATCTTCCTGATAACGGAGGCGCAGGGTGGGGTCAGTTGTTTTAAATGAGTCAGCATATCTGAATGTAATAGAATCCAGAAGTGGATTACAGCGCTTCCAGGTTTGAATCTGGGTGACTGTGATGGAGGAGTCTGCCGGTGGAATGAACTCAATTTCTTTAACAACCTGGGATGGTGGTTGCACTTGCGGCTTTGCTGCAGTTGATGGAGCCGGAGCTTTTTGCTGACAAAAAAATAGAAGACAGGAAACAATAGATACAGATATGCTGATGTAATGTATTTTATTCAATTTGTTCTCCTTTTTTCAATATATAATAGTATATACTACAAATCTACTATTGGAACAGTAAAATGAACAGAATGAATCTTGAAATGTATATAACAGGAGTGGTATGCGGCCAAAAAAATCGTATGGTCAGCACTTTTTAACAGCACCATTGTTCGCCAGACGCATTGCAGAGGCAATTCCGGCAACCGCTCAGGATAATGTTCTTGAGATTGGACCTGGTCAGGGAGCATTAAGTGTTTTTTTAGAAGAACGTTTTCCATCATTTCACTGTGTAGAACTCGATACTGATGTAATAGATATTCTTAAATCAAAACTCAAGGTAAATAAATATACCTTACATATCAGTGATGTACTTGATTTCGATTTTTTCAAAGCAGGAAAACCGCTTCACGTGACAGGGAATCTTCCCTATTCGATCGGTGCTTATATTATCAAGAAAACGCTGTTGTATGGCAATGATATTCTCTCATGTACGTTTATGGTGCAGCGGGAAGTTGCAGAAAGAATAGTTTCCGGACCACATTCAAAAACCAATGGCTTTTTATCGATCTTCTGTTCCTTTTTTGGTAAGCCTAAACTGCTGTTTCATGTTCCACCGGGAGCCTTTTTCCCTAAACCGAAAGTAGATTCATCAGTATTTCAAATTATCGTCGATCCAGATCTCGAGGAAAAACTTCCACGGGAAGCATGGGAGCCGTTTTTTGCGTTTGTAACAAAAGGGTTCACTTTCAGACGAAAACAACTAATAAATGCATACTCCCGTGAGAGTGATAAAAAAGAAAAGATAGTGTCTGTACTGAATGCTGTCGGTATTGCACCATCATCCCGCCCTGAAAACCTCGGAATAAAAGAATGGCTCGCATTTTACAAACAATATTCAGCCTGACACATGTTCCGGGTTTGATTCTTCTGGTCATAACATTTATGACTTGTAAGAGTGTATCTGCACAGAGCAATGTGTGGCCATCGTATCTGGAAGTACCATTGAGTGATGAGGTTCTGGAGTCGGATTCTAACTGGCTCAGGGTACGAAACGCCGCTTCATGGTATGAAAAAGCAATAGAATCCAATATCGTTGACTGGAGAGTTGAAACTGATAAGAATAGTTTCTCGCAGCAAAGTCAGTACACACTTAAACTGGATAACCGCGAAATCCGGGAGCATATATTCTCGCTCCCCGGAAATATCATGCGAAAAAATGTACTCGTTCCTTCTGGAAAACTTGGGGTTGAATGGGTACCGCGGCTTAATTACAAGGTCAGAAAAGACACCAGTACCTACCATTCCACTATTGATGTTGGACCGATTGCTGAAGCTGATATGCTTTCAATGCCGATTAAGGTTCGGACCGGTGTTTCGGCAGATGTCTGGAATGAAGCGATGGTGGGAAATTCGGTATTTTCAATATTTAAAAAATATTACTGGGATACCGGGTATTACCTTGAAGGTGAACTGGGGGATTTCAGTAAACCAATTCTTGATATGCCGCTCTACTTCAATCTGCATGCATCAGGGCGATCGATTCGTGATGCCGGTCTAGGATTGGTAATGGGAAACCTGCTCTATGCCAACGATCTCGGTTCTGGCGATTCGCTGGTTATTTATGTCAGCGATTCTCTTTCAAATGGAAAGGAATCCTATCTGAATCAGGGTACAAAATTTACTACTTCTCCCTGGAGAATACTTCATAGTTTTTCAGCAAGCAGTGGTTTAAAATTTGCGGAGCGTCTTGGCTTTTGCCCATCCGGATATTACAGCTTTGGTTTACGAACGATTAAATACCCTGCAGGAACAGAGTTGTATAATGATGTGAAGAGCGTTTCTCACAAAACCGGATTGCAACTGAGTACTCAGCACCGGTATTTTTTCAATTACAGTGGTGGTATAGAACTTGGCTGGAGTGATCAGGACTGGATGTACAAAAATAAAACTATTCCGGATAGAATTACTAAATATAATGGCAGTGACAGTATAATGGTTATGGCTGAAAACAGAGCCCGTTCGTTGGCAAATGCAAATAATAAAGACAACCTGATGTTTACTGCAAGGATGGATCATGACGTTTCCATACCTCTTCTGTGGAAATTTATCCTGTTCTATAATTTTAAAATCAGTCGAGAATCTAAACAGTATTCAAATTATTTCCTTTATATAGCAAATGGTTCTTCTGATACTGTCAGGAACCAGCTTGAAAGTGATGGTGTAGATAGATTGCATCACCTGGAAATCTCACGCAGAGATAGCGGCATCGTACAGGGCGGTGTATTTTGTGATTATGGAAAGGTGGTTCAATATAATTTGCGTAAAGGAAACAGTGCCATGAGCGGTACCCGTAAAACTCTGAAGATGGGTGGCTTTTGCTCGCTTACATATGGGAAACTGTTTCTGAATGAAGATTTCTACCTTCAGGGGTTGAAATGGGAGTATATTTTTAAAAAATATCACACAGCCCCCTTTAACCGACCTCCTCAGCAGCGGGATTTTTATTCAATGCTGAGCGGTGCGTGGTTTTTTTCTGAAAAAATAAAACTAATATGCGGTTGGAACGAGCGGTTTGGTGATGATGGCAACTGGTATGGAAAAGAGTATATGAGTTCAGCTGATACTGTTTATGATTACTATGCAATACAAAATAAAAAAAATGAATATACAATCACCATGCAATTATCTGTTTCGCTATCGAATTTAAATGTCTCAATTGGTGGTTCATTTAAAGATACCTATAAACGAAGTTATGGTAAAGAGATAATAGATAGTGTTCCTGTTTTTGATTATTATCCAGTTAAAGAAGGATATTATTATATACCCTTCATTGAATTCGAAACGGCAGTAAGAAATTTCAATATTTCGGGAAAAGTAAAAAGAAATTTCAACACGTTTGATGATCAACGATGGGACAGGTATAAAAACTGGGATATGTCGCTTTTAATTGAAAAGGAGTGGTGAGGTGGAAATGAAATTGGTATCCATACGTGCAATCGTTTTGATGACAATTTTCTTCCATTGCTCTCTGTTTGAGCCCCGAAATACATTTGAAGATCCTGATGATCAGAATGCAGTTGAAATGAAATGGATCGCAGATATTCTTGAATGTCCAAAAAGTATCGATAATGGAGTCAGATTTGACAGCTACCTGCTGACGGAAGTGTTTACAGATGATTTTCAGTATGAAGATGGGAATGATATAGAGAAAAAAAAATATACTAAATCACAGATAATCGAACGGCTTAACACCATCGGAAGTCCTAAATCCTATGAATGGCTCGATGTCGGGACATGTACCAACAGAGGGACGGATACTATACTTGTAAGAGATGCAAAATATGAGATGTCTTTTACTGATACTGTAAAAGTAACAGGAACGTCTCACTTTGATATTGTCAAGCAAGACAAATACCGGATTTCAAATTGGATTAATTACCCGTCGGGAAGTACTAACTCGTATTTGACCCCTATTCAGGAGTGAGATGAATGCAATTTAAATACTGTACATCAATTTTTCTAATAGCGCTATTATTGATAAGTTGCGGAGACCTCTTTTTCCCGAAAACAGGTAATCCGACATTCATATTGTCGCGCAGAGCTACCCCTGAGGGCGTGATAAACCAATTGGTTGAGGCATACGAGACACAAAGAATTGAACTCATTGAAGAAATTCTGGCTGATTCATTTCAATTTTATGTAGCACCATCGTTTGAAAGCTTTTATTCACTTGAATATAATTCGGAATCTCCGGATACCTCTCTCCAGTATATTGTAAGTAAACCATATTTCTACTGGAAACGTAAAGATGAGTTATATAGAACAAAGAAAATTTTCGAACATACTGTTTCAGCTCAATTTCTCGAAACACCCTATATTTTCAGGAAACGGTATGAAGTCTCTGCGAATAATGATACAATTGGTGTCGAGCTTCAATTCGATAAGGGCACGCTCTATCTTGAAACCGCCGGTCAGGAATACCAGCTTGTAGATGTTAACAATCAGGTCTTCCTGCTGAGGCGCGACAGTGAAGGATTATGGGTAATTCGTAAATGGTATGATTTAAGTACCGAGAGCAGTACCATTTAGAGCAATCATACTTTAATGCCTTTCTTCAGCATGCAGATTCTGAGAAGGAACAATGGAAAAAATTTCACTTTATTTGGTGAGAATTTCCCGATGTGTTCAAGTAATACCAGATCCTCCTCTTCAAATGATGACAGATAATACATCATCACCGTAAAAACAAGTATACCGATTAAAATCGCTACAATAAAACCGGGAATACCATAATCGACTCGGATGGTCAGTTCCATGACTGCACCCATCAAAACTGAAGCTGTGAATATTTTAAAAACTGATAAAAACGGGTATTTTATTTTCATCGATTTGCAGGTGTATATCAATCCACCAACAGAGCCAAGTACCGTTGTTATTGCATAACAGAATGCTGCCCCTTCAGCACCAAACGGTTTAATCAGTAAAATGTCGATAATAATGTTGAATATTGCCAGTATGGTACCATATTTGTAAATAAATGCCTGTTTTTCAAACCCATAGAGGACTGCAGATCCCGGGTTGGCGAGATTTGAGAAGATCGAAGCTGCAAAAATTATCTGCAGCACCCGCTGTGCTCCGATAAATTCGTGTCCGTAGAGATAGTGAATTAAATGATATGCGAGAACTATACCACCGATACCGACCGGAAACGAAAAGAGAGAAATATAACGGGTAGATATGTAAAAGAGCCGTTTCATTTTGTCCGTATCATTTGTTCCGTGAAGAGTTGACATCGCCGGGAAGAGCACTTTCCAGAATGTCGCGGGTAGTATTGATGAAAATCGCTGTACAATATTAAATCCCAGATTATAATAAGCAATCTGACTTGCATGGCAGAATCGACCTATAAAAAAATTCTCACTTTTATCCCAGATTATTTTGTCACATATAGAAATTGCGATAACGCTTTTATTATAATCAAGGACCCGCTTTTTTATTTCCGATGACAACCCTTTTCCGGAAAATGTGAAAATGTTCTCTTTGTATAATACAAACAGGTAGAACAGCGTGTTGGCAAAAGAAAAAACCAGCATGATAATCATCAGACCCCCAAGGCCATATCCGGATTTGAGAACAATTATTTTTGAAATGAACGAGAGCGGGGTCAGGATAAGATTAGCGTAAGTAAAATACTTGAATTTCTGGATTCCTTCTATGACACCCGATGCGATTGCTGTAGCGATACCGGGAATTATTCCCAGTGCAGCGAGAAAAAAGTAGAATGATTCTTTGGAGGAGAAAAAGAAATCAGCTATCTGCGAACGGAAAACAATAAGCAGCGTTGTAGCTATTACTGATGCGATAAGTTCGATTTTTCCAATAAAAAGGATCAACTGAAAAATTATTCCGGGTTCAGAATGGTCTTTGAGCTCCGCAGTAAATTTTGTAATTGCATGTGTAAAACCCATTCCAACAGCCCAGGTGATCGAACCACTAAGCCACAATGTCATATTAAATATCCCATAATCTTCGGGACCAAGAAGACGGGCTATGATGATCGAGATTACCCATGTCGAAAGCATCATGAACAATGAATTGAAAAGAAGGAAGACTGAGTTCCTGACCAGATCTATTCCGTTACCGTTTGACATCTGCATCCCTGATACAATCCAGGTATACCTGTTCTGTTTTTAAGCATATCGTATCACTGCTGTAGTGCTGATAAACATGTTCCTTTGCAGCAGTTCCAATACCTTTGAATCTATGCTCTTCTGTTACAAGATCACTCATAATCTCTGACCATTGTGTAATATTACCGGTTTCGATAAGAATCCCATTCACACCGTTTGAAATTATCTCCGGAAATCCACCACAATCTGATGCAACAACAATGCATCCGGCAGCCATAGCTTCAAGGCAGGCATACGAAAGGTTTTCCCACAGAGATGGAAAAAACGCAATTGATGAATGGTAAAGGTGCTCCCGAACTGATTCATGTGCTACCCCTTTGATCCATTTGATTTTTTTTGAAAAAGGAGAGCATTCAATACGTCGTTCAATTTTATTTTCGTATGAAATACCATCTCTGTCAATACCAAAGGGGGCTCCTAACAGAAGCAGATCGGGTGGATCGAGATACTGACAAACATTAAAATATGCATCAATGAGAATTGCAACACCCTTTCTCCGTTCAACACGCCCTGAATAGATCCATTGTTTACGCTCGGTTGATTGCGGTAGCTCAAAAAGAGCAACAGGGTTTGGAACAACCGTTACAGAATGACTGTTTACCGGCAAATTAACAAGTGGTAGTACGGCTTTTGTTGGAGCAGTGACATGATCAGCATTTCTGATTGTATATCGTTCAAAAAAACGGAACAGTAACTGATCGCCAAAACACTCACGGATAGTATTAATTTTACGAACAATGTACCAGGGGGTATGGAGTCGAACGATAGCGCGGATTCCTGCATTCTTTCGCACAAAAAAACCTTCAGCTCCACATTCCGGATATTCTATTATATCAATGATGCCGGCAGTTTTTTTTATCTGTTTAAGCTCGCGGGCTGCAGCTGATGCCCATGACAAGCGAACGAGTGTATGATAAAATAAAAATCGAACTATCATTCGTATATAATAAAAATATCGTCCCTGCGGAAGAAAAAATGGATCCGGGGGCACACGATGAATAGTGACTCCATCAATAGTTGTTTCGCTACGTTGACCGGATGTTGAACGGCAAATGACATGAACTGCATGTCCTCTGCGGCTCATCCCTTCAGCAATATGTTTTGTATAGGTTCCAATACCTCCATTACCAGTCTGGGGAGGATATTCACTTGAGATATAGACTACAGTGATCATTTCTGTCGTATTGAATCGTAGAATGCGATTGTTTTTTTTGCAATACTGTCGGGCGAAAAAGCTGTTTTAATAGTTTTATATCCATTTTCAGCCAGACGGATTCCCAGTTCGCGTTGCTCGTACAATGTACGTATGCATTTTACCATTGATGCTGTGTCACCACTTTTGAATAGTAAACCATTCTGTTCATGGGTAATAATTTCGGGTATTCCTCCGCTTGATGATGCAACCACGGGAAGCATGGCCGACATGGCTTCAAGGATAGAGTAGGGGCCATTTTCAAATAGTGAAGGTGCCAGCAGGATCGATGATCTGCAGTAGAGAACTAACAGGTTACTTCTGTCAATTGAACCAAGAAACCAGACACGTTGCCGCTGCTGTGAATCAAGAACCCGTTCGATAACGTTGCGATACCCGTCCGCATCATTCATCTCAGTTTCTCCGGCTATCGTCACATGGATATGATCATCGATGTCCAGGATACCTTTGATGCCGGCACAAAGGAGTTCTGCTCCTTTGCGGCGCTCCAATCTCCCGATAAACAGCACATGAAAGCGGATATCTCCTGAATGGAGCTTACCAACTGAATCAAAGGGTTGAGTTGAAACGGGGTTTGGAATAATAGTAATTCTTTGCATGTCAATATTAAAACGTTTTGATGCATCCTTGCGTAATGCATCACTGGGAGTTCGGTATGCAGTACCGTTTTTAATCGCTTTTTCCTCAAAAACGTACTGTGCAAGTCGTGTTTTATCTGGTTGTATCCCATTGAGCTCATCAACCATCATTGATGACATGTGAAAATTAATGACTACTGGAAACGGTAATGGGGGAGTACATGCACAGGCTGGCCCGCCAAATTCCGGCATTTCAACAATGTCAATTTTATCCTGTACATTGAGTTTTAACAACTTTAACCGTAATCCACGGGCCAATCCCTCCTCCCAGAAACGGGGATTGTTCTGAAATCGGCGCTGAATACGTTGGAAAAATCCTTCAGGTGGTTCGTATTCGTAAAATACCGGAATACAATTCCGGGGGATCTGATCTGTAGATACACCTTTACGAAGAAATATGTGTACATCATGCCCAAGAGATTTGAGTGCACCCGCCATCGTATATGTATAGGTTGCTATTCCACCCTGGCCCTGTCCTGTCTCCGATGGATATTCAGAGTTGACTAAAACAATGTGCATTCAGAAATCCGGAATAAATGATACTTATCTGATGAACTTCATAATTTTAATGTACTTCCGTTTGAAATACTACATCTTTTTTGGTACCAACTGCTGCATCACACCGATTGAGTGCTGAACTCAATGCACTGAGGGTTGCTACTGCTCCATTATAGTGGGTCGATGCACCCCATTTCTTCTCCGATCCGTACTGAATTTGTGCATAAACGGAGGTTTTTTCACTGGTATCATGGTCAATGGAAAACCTGGTTATCACTATCGGTGTATCGATCTCTGGTGAAGCAGAAACCTGTTCGACCACATTTTCACATATCTGTTTCAAATCAGTCGATATGCCGGAAACAGCAAAATCGCTCACAGGTGTTTTAAATATGATACAGTCTGTGCTGTTTTGAGTGCTGATTTTATCCTTGAAAAGCCCCCCACTGTTTGCTGGAGTCTCAACTTTGAATGGACCCGAAATGTCAAAAAAGGTATTTTTAAAAATTATTCCTATATCATTTACAGAAAGTTCGTTTTTTGAATAATCAGCGGCTTCTTTAATGCATGATCCAAACTCTCTCGCCATCTCTTTCGGGATAGTAAATCCATGATATTTTTCGAGAATATATGCTGCACCACCCTTGCCTGATTGACTGTTAATCCGGATTACCGATTCATAATCTCTTCCGATATCTTCAGGATCGATCGGAATGTAGGGAATATTCCAGACTCCACCATTTATACTATAATGCTTCATCGATTTACTTATTGCATCCTGGTGAGACCCCGAAAATGCGGTAAACACAAGGTTTCCGGCATAAGGGTGTCGAGGCGGGACTGTCATTGTTGTGCAGCGGGTGTACATCTCTGCAATAGCTGGAATATCAGACATGTCTATCTGCGGGTCGATTCCCTGGGTGTAAAGATTGCAGCCAAGAGTTACCAAATCTGCGTTACCGGTACGCTCGCCATTACCAAAAAGGGTGCCTTCAACGCGTGTTGCTCCGGCACATTGAGCAAGTTCAGCAGCAGCTACTGCACATCCGCGATCGTTATGAGTGTGTACACTGATAATTACATTCTTGTATGTACTGAATTCACGGGACATATATTCGATCTGGTCTGCATAGACATGAGGGGGCGCAGCTTCAACGGTTGCAGGAAGATTTATAATAACAGATTCCCGGTCGGATGGTTGCCAGGTATCAATTACGGCATGACAAATCTCCGAAGAAAAGGAAAGTTCTGTCTGTGAAAAACTTTCCGGTGAGTACTCGAGAATAATTTCACTATGTGAACTTTTCGCCAACTGCCGTGCATATCGTACACCATCAACAGCAATCCTGACAATCTCATCTTTCGATTTACCAAATACCATTTCACGTTGTGCTGGAGATGTTGAATTGTAAATATGAACAATAGCTTTTTTCACACCTGTGAGGGATTTAAACGTTTTTTCAATAAGGTCTTCACGTGCTTGTGTCAACACCTGAATTGTTACGTCCTCGGGGATGAGATCCTCCTCAATGAGCATCCGCGTGAAATCATAATCCTGTCGTGATGATGACGGAAAGGAAACTTCGATCTCACGAAACCCTATGCCGGTGAGCATACGGAACATCTCCAATTTTGCACCAGGCTGCATCGGGTTAACAAGTGCCTGATTCCCATCACGGAGATCAACACTGCACCATCGTGGTGCTTGAATGATCTGTCTATCTGGCCAGCTACGGTTATTCGATTGGATTTTCGCAAATGATACATATTTTTTCATGATGAATACACCTTTTGTTAAAAATGAAAAAGCCCGCTTTTTGAGCGGGCTTTTATGTAGTTTTATAATTAATGAAATTATTGACCGCTCAAATTACACAGGAATAAATGTAGCAGGTATAGAGATAGAGCCAGTAATAGATTAGAAGAGGAAATGAGCTTTTCATTTCCAACTGAATGATGTTGTGAAGAAGTGTAGGTTATACTCTTTATCGTGTCCATAACTTTAATATTATAAAAATAAATAGATAAAGCAAGCAAAAACTGGTACTGATCCTTACAATACTAATTTTGCACATCGCCTCACCCCCTCGGTC
>JBNKZD010000048.1:0-18302 GCA_050301235.1 Chitinispirillaceae bacterium
TACTGAACGGGTGCTCTGTTGTATGTACGGCAAATTTGAGTTACTACTGTTAAAAAAATCAAGTGAATAACCGTATCGGTAAAGATATGAGATGCGGCTGCGCAGTGGTACTTCTTTGCTAAATTTGAAAAAGCCAGCTCGACAGCCGACGTTGCCGTAGATGTGGTTCGTGATCTGAAAACCTGCTCGTGGATAGATGAATCCCTGAAATGCTTCATTACTGACAGAAGATAGCATCATGTCGTATTGTATCCAGAACATGTTTTGAAGGCGTGTTTTCAGGAGTAGATCAATTTGTGGGAATACACGGATATAGTCATCTGAATATGCTCTTCCATATTGTGTCAGTAATTGAGATAGTCCTAAAGTGCTGGTGGTGCCAAAACGAAGTGATAATGCGGTTGCTTTCCAGACATTTTTTGTAGAAGAGTCTATAATGGCAGATTTTATCTGCATTTGTAAGAGAGGCCAAGGAAATGCACAGAACGTTATTTTATCAGTGACTGCAAAAGAGTAGCCTGAGGAAAGTCGTACGGAAAGCGTATCGTAATGTAACCTTTTTTCTCCTGCAATCCCGAAGGATATTCTGTGGGTTCCTTTTAAATCCTGAAGAGGACGATCAATTCGACGTATGAAATCTGATTGAGTATTTGCTGCAGCTGTAATTGCTGTAATCATTATCAAAATATGAAGTAATGTATTCTGTTTAAACATAACAAGTTTTTCCTTTTTATTACCGATGATAATTTCGTACACTGTCGATGAAAGCAACGGGATTTATTATTTTTCCACCATCTTTATAATATGCTGATGAAAATGCCAGGGAAAGCATCTCTTCACCGGTTAATTCCGGTCTGATCTGCCACCCAAGTGCAAGGACTCCTGTAAGGTAGGGGATTGACCAACTTAACCCACCTCTTCCTGTATATTGATATTCAAAAGTCCCCTGGTTATATTCTTCGGCTGTGGTACGTACAGAGGTGGGTATATATAACCTGCTTGGGTCGATAGTGGCAGGAAATCCTGAGTACCCTAATGTACAACCTGATATTGAATCTGGATATTGCAAATTGTAGAAACATGCAGCAGTTTTTCCATGATCACGAGTACAGTCAAGGACTATGATTCCTTCCTGTTCAGCAAGGATCCGTGCGATATCCCACTCGCTGTTGTTTTTAGTAAATAGAGATCCAGGTCCTGATGGAGCGGCAGATATTGATACCGCTCTAATTTTTTTACTTGATGGTAATTGACGATTTTCGTTAATAATCCAGCGCAGTGCATCGGCTTGAGTTTTGGCATCCTGTGTCCACGAATCAGCTGCAGCAAAATAGACTGTGGCATCTGGAGCAGTACCAATTGATGTTCCTGCAAGAAGACTCAGAACTGCTGGTCCATGCATGCTTGCACTGGCTTTTTTTGCTTCACCAAAAAGCTGGTAGCTTATTACCTTGCCAGCGAATTCAGGGTGGTCGAGAAATATATTTTGGTCGATTATCGCAACTGTCACACCTTTTCCTGTAATCCCTTGTGCATGAAGTGAACGGATACCGAGGCCTGGATTTTTTGCATTTTCCATTACCGAGTTTGCGATGGAGGAAAACTTTTGTGGCCAGGTAGTTTTCTGATTAAACCAGAAAGTCGGTATGATTGCAGAGTCAAGTTTATTTTCAACAATTGTCAGGTCTCCCCATCTGATGTCATCATAAGCACTGATGGTTGTTACTTTCCAAGGTGGTCGGAATCCATTTTGTTCACCAGCATTATCATCCCAGTTAGTCAGTAATAGATCGCAACCGGAAATTAAAAACAGACAGGCAGCAAGGCCTGTTAAGTACAACCCACTCAATGCAGTTGATCGAAGATGATCACTTTGTTTAAATGCCCTTTGCATATATTCCTCTTGTTATTGGAGTAATAATTTCGTTAACAGCAGCTAATTATTCAAATAATATGCCAAATGATAAAACAAAGTTTATCAGCAATTTGACTGGATGTGTAATATAAACAGTATCAATTGGGATAAAAAAGGGTGAATTGGTGATACTTACGGTTCGTTGTTATATCTCCATATCGAATATCGTTTTTTGAGAGGCGTAGTTGAGTCGTTATGGAAATTGTTATACTATTATTAAGAACCTTTAAATACTCAGTTTTACCCTTCAAAGGGAAACTGAAGTAGAAAGTTCTCAACTTTCAAGTGTTTTATCCCTTGTACCGATCCACCAAACTGTGGATCCATAGAAATAACATATTTGGGGTAATTATCTGGTATCTTTTTCAGATTCCCAAATTCCCTTTCAAGCGTATCTTCACTTTGGAGCTGATAGCACACCTGCACATATATTTTCTCGCCATTTTTTTCTCCGACAAAATCAATTTCAAGGTTTCCAAGTGTACCGATTGAAACAGTGTATCCGGATGCTTTTAAATGGTGATACACGACATTTTCTAAAACCTTATGAATGTTGGTAATTTTTTGTCCCGAGATATAATTTCTAATCCCAATATCTTCGAAATAATACTTTTCTCCGATTTCAAGAATTCTGCGACCTTTAAGATCATAACGCGATGCCTTGAGCATCAGACATGTATTGACAAAATAATCAAGATAATCCATTACCGTGTTCGGAGTAATTTTTGTACCCTGTGATTTCAGGTAATCGCTAATACTTTTTGCGGAGACAAGGGATCCGATATTATCTGCACAGAATTGAGCCAGCTTTTCAAGAAATTGCGGGTTGCGAACATTGTAGCGCTCAATGACATCCTCCAAAAGTACTGTTTTGTATATTCCCGCAATATATTCTCGAACAATATCTTCCCGCAATTCGATATTCCTTAAAAACGGCAATCCGCCGAATTTAAAATAAAGTTCAAGACTTTGAGAAGAACTTTCCAGATTGTGGAAAATAAGGAATTCCTTATAGGTAAGGGTGTAAATCCGCAGTTCAATAAACCTCCCACTGAGCAATGTGGCAAGTTCACCCGAAAGAAGCGTTGAATTACTTCCCGTACAATAGATATCATATAAACCGACCGCCTGAAAATGGCGCAACGCTTTTTCAAAATTTTCAATATCCTGTATCTCATCGATAAAGAGTTGGCACTGTCTCTTCTCAGAATTCTTATCCTCAACATACGCTATTAGATCTGAAAACGACCGTATGCAGTCAAATTCATGCAACTCTTTGTTTATATATATAGAAGTTTCAGGATCAACTTTTTTTTGGGTAATCTCGTTGCAAAGTATTTTCAACAAAGAACTTTTACCTGCCCGCCGTTGTCCGGTTATCGCTTTTATAACCCCTTTTCCAACAAATGGTCGAATTTTTTCCAGATAGTATTCTCTTTGTATAAGCAAAACATCCTCTTGTATGTTTAATTGTTTTAAATATAATTAAAAAAATCATAAATATTTAAAATGATTTAATTATAGTTAAATGAAAGAGCGATCCACTGCATCTCATACTACTCGTACAATATGTCCGGAAAATTGGGAAAACGTATTCGGTTAGAGTTCTTTGGAGATCGTTCGAGCACCAACTTGAAGTACCTTTTGAAGAAAACGATGATCTCACTTCGTGTTGTTGCAACTGTGTTACTTATTGAAATTGTTCTCTAGTTGATTTCCTCTGCCGTTCAATTAATAATAATAAACTTGATTATGGCGATACTCCTGAATCTTATTTGCTTTCAAGATAGAACCCTTTTGTTATTATAATGAAACAATAGTATATTGAAAACAACGCTGATTACCAAATTGGTTGATATTACTATACCACTCTAAGAGGAGTCTGGTTCTATGCTTCTGGGCAAAAATGAAGTACCGTTTTCTGATAACGTTCACTGTAAACGTTGTGCATCAAAGAACTGTCGTGAGCTGCTTGTTGCGCCGCTTAATCCCGGGAAGGTTATCTTTGTTCATCGAAAGCATTTCTGCTCTATTCCCGATTACATTCCATCATGGCGAAATGATGAATCCGAGCAGGGAAATGCGGCTCCAAAACCCGTTGCGGAAACAGATGAGCTTGAGGTAATTGAAGGTTCAGTTGAGGTTTCCTCACCATCCTGGAAGCATAAAAATGAAGATCGTCTGCAAGCAAATCCGGATGCGACAGTTGAAGGAGATACAATTTCAATCAGTGCCCAGATTAAGAATTTCCCTGAAGGTGCACCGGTCACTTTTGATGTGTATGATGTTACTGATGGTACTCCGTTTCTTATAAAAAGTGTGAAGGGAAATAATAATGGGGGTACTGCAACAGCAGAATGGGTCGTTGAAGATCCTCAGCAAAAAGGGGAAGCGCTCAAACTTGCATTTGAAGCATCAGCAAAAAGTAAATCCAGTGGAAAGTTGGATATCCCTTTCAAGAAAACAAGTAGATTAAAATGTGATTATGTGGAGATGCAGGGAGCACTCTTTCACCATAACAGTGCAGTACCCTGCCTGGATAGTGAGGGTGCTCTTCTGGGTGGGCTTGCTGCAACATTTTCATTTGCAAAAACACACACTGACCGCGAGTTAGTTCTGTTTGGTCATGCTGATACAAGTGGTGATCCATCATACAACTATGACATGTCTCAATGGCGTGCTGAAGGTACAAAAGCACTTCTTGATAATGACGTTGATGCGTTTCTGGATATCATCGATTTAGCATCAAAAGTTGAAGATTACCAGATGTATCTTTCGGCTCTCTCGGAGAATCATGGCTGGAATTGCCACCCCGGGAAGATTGATAATGTTGCCGGTCCAAATACAAAAGTGGCGGTGAAACGTTTTCAGGAAGAGTATAATACCCGCTTTTCTGGTAACTTAAATCCGGATGGTGTTGTCGGACCAAAAACATGGACTGCTCTTTTCAAAGTGACCAGGTCTCTCCTGGATGCGGTGGTAAAAAAGGAGAGTGGCGAGATCCCTGCATTGAAATATGGATACAACAGTAAAGGTTACTATGCATGTGGCGAGAGTTTTCCCGTTGATAAGGCTGGCCAGGATGACACAAAATCTGTTACAAACCGGCGGGTTGAAAATGTTTTTATGGAGTCAGGGAAAAGTTCTGAATTAAAGCAGCCTGCTGATAAAAAGAAAGTAACTGTTGAAGAAGCCCCTGTGTACGATCCTTCAAAGGCAGATAAGAAGAAAATCCCAGTTGGAAAAAAAGACCCGGAAAAAAAGCCAAAAGTTGTTTTTTCTGAAGATGCAAAGCATACCGGTGGATACGATGTCAATGAAACAATCAATGGTACAGATCAGAATGATACTGCAACAACAGAGGTCCCGTCAACCAGGTATGATTTTGTATCGATAGAAAAGGGTACAACCGGTACGATCGCATTTGCGATCAAAGGTGGTGCAAAAACCGATGTGTTTTTTACGAGTGATAACGATGCAGTGGCGGCTCCTTTATCAGAGCAACCTGATGCTGATTCCGGCACACTTAAAATTCAGGCAAAGGATACTGACAAGGCTGAAACCGTAGTGTGTGCACGCTATAAAAGTAAAACGGGTGAGGTACTTGCGAAAATTGGCGTAGTCGTTCTCAAAAAGATCACCTATGAGGCTGAGCTTTTCAGAATAAAAGATGATAATTCTGCTAAAACCAAATTAAAGCTTAATTCGGTAACCGGAAATTCAATGACAGAAAAAGTCAAACAATACTATAAGCAGGCCATCTCAGAGCTGATCATCTCCGGTGGTACCTCAGATGTAAATACTGATTACGACACCAATGCAGTCAGTGTTAAAAACGGTTCTGTAGATCTTGAACCGGGCGTTGAAAGTGAAGAACAGAAAATTATAAAAAAAGCATGTGGTGCGTCAGCAAAAACAAAGATTGTATATGTTCACGACCTGCGCTGGAGTTATTTCTTTCGTGAAGACGCATTGAAAGACACTAACATTATCAAATTAAAAAAGTATAATGCCACCTACCTTGGGTATATTGGAAAAAATAAGTATACGATAGAGAATGCAGATGGTACATCCGAGGAAGTTACAGTCAAGAGTATTGATACAAGCACTGGAGATGTGACAATCGAAGGCAAGCTTAAACACACTTTTACAACTGCAAAGAAATCTGCACTGCTCTGGCCTCTGGGTGGATTGTCAGGCAATCCGGTATGGGTATCGGACGTCGGGACAGAGGATGATGTGGCAAACTATTGTGCGCATGAGTTGGGGCATGAACTGGCAAAATGGAAAGATGTGTGCGAGACTGACAATGTGATGTTTGGTGGGTCAACCACCGGGAAAAAATTTCGCCATCGACCATTGAAAAACTATTATGATACATCCAAGACATCAGCCCAGTGGACATCAATGAATAAGAGATGATGGTGAATACTGAAAAATATTTCAAAATAAATGTTGTTACGTGGGTGATAATGGGTGCAGTAATGGTCATGCCGCATGCACTGTATTCCCAGATAAAAAAGAATACAAAGGAGAATGTTGTGAGTAATAAAGAACTTTCGCAGAAATTTTTAGCAAACATTATACAGAACGGGGTTCCTTCAACAGCCGATATAATCGAGTTCAGCAGGAATGCGGGTGCATCTGAAACACTGCTCTCTACCTATGGCGATCTCAGAAAACTTACGCTGAGTGTTTTTGTTGATCTTGGGCGACCCTTACTTCCTGCAGTAGAACAGGAAATGATCCCGGAACGTTTGGGACCGATAGTGTCAAATCCCGAAATTATCACATATCTTGTCAGTTTACTTCGTGATACTGATCGGGACATTCGAAACAGGGTGTCTACCGTGCTGGAAGAGCTTGTACCCGCAACATTGTTAAAGCCATATTATGACAGGATTGCATCCGCAATAAGGCAATATCCGGATATGGATGGAGCCCTTCTTCTTACGGGTAAATTATCGAGAGAAGAGGGCATGAGTATTCTTAGTTCACCATATATGCAGAAGTATAGTTCTTCGGATAATTACATCATGGCAAGTGCGCGTCTTGGGGAGACAAAAGCCGAAACTGCAATTTTAAAAGCTTACAATGACACACACGATCCTGAGGAAAAAGGTGCTCTTGCATTGCGTCTTGGGTATGTATCAACAAATGCAACAATCAAACTTCTTGCAGCAGAGATAAGAAGTCCTGAATTCTATTATTGGAATCAACGTTCCCGAAAGTCGCTCCGGGTTGATATCATTGAAGGTTTGCATGTCGCTTTTCCTGCAGAACAGATTTTCTGGAAACCATTTAACTGGCCGGTAGATGACTCCTATTATGAATCAATTGAACAATGGTTGAAAAAGAAACTGGGAGTTTCCTGGAGTGACGACAGACCACAGTTTCTGTATCAGGAGGATGCACCGATTCCGCCTCGTACTCCTCGTTAAAGCGGTATATCGTATATACGGGCACGTTGCAACGTCCCCAACTGGTAAATACCTTTTCGCTTGGTGAACCGTATAAAAATTGGTAATTGATAAAACACTGAAAAACCTGCCAAGATATCCATAACAGTAATCAAAACTGTCTCAGCTCTTTCCCCATGCTGATTCGCGGTTCCACCTTATACCCGTTCTTGATATAGAATGCTGTTACTGCTTCATTTGCCTGAAGAATCTGTAAATTGACTTTAACGCATCCCAGCTGTTTAAGAGCGTTTTCTGCATGTGTCAAAAGTGCAGAGCCTGTTTTTGTATATCGTCTTTCTGGTGCAACGGCGAGTGAATAGATCCATCCCCGATGACCATCATAGCCAGTCATTATAGTACCGACTACCTGATTGTCCAATATGGCGACGAAAAAAAGATCGTCGTTGACTGCGAGTTTGCTGTCGATGGTTAGCTCCGGTGAATTACGGGCATCCGTATAGTTAAAAACAGACTTCCATAGGGCTATTACCTCTGAGCGATGTACATTATCATTATAATTCTTAATTACCATACTGATTTGTTCCATTTCTTAAATTACCCGGGTATTATAATTATCATCATATTATTTTTAAAGTAATCCGGTAAACCACAGGTACTCAAGGTATTGAAAATACAATAATGACCTGTTATATTATGATTCGATGGAATAGTTCCCGGTTTTTTTTACTGCTTTTGAGGTTAAAATGGCACTGAAAGATTTAATCGTACCAAAATGGAAGCACAGTCGAGCGGATGTACGTCTGGCAGCTATCGACATGTTTTGTAATGATCTGAATGTTATTCGGGAAATTGCAGAAAAGGATGTTTCTTCTGCGGTACGTATTGCTGCTGTAAAAAAGATAGATGATGAGCAGGTTTTATCAACAATTATCGATACTGAAAAGGATGCTGAGGTTCTTGATGCTGCAAAAAAGCAGCTGGAATCGATTCTGAAAAAAATCATTGCGACCTCTTCTGATAGTGATACTGTCCTTAGAGCTCTGGAAAAATTCGATAACGAAAAGGTAACGGCAGCTTATCTTTGTGATCACAAGTGTGATTTGGCTATCCAGCAGAAATTGATACA
Organism: Chitinispirillaceae bacterium; assembly: GCA_050301235.1. Taxonomy (GTDB): domain Bacteria; phylum Fibrobacterota; class Chitinivibrionia; order Chitinivibrionales; family Chitinispirillaceae; genus JAFGIN01. The sequence continues at coordinate 8,465 of JBNKZD010000048.1, forward strand.
ACATATTAAAAGCAGCCAGTTGCTCGCTAAACTGACCGAACATGAGTGTGCTTCTGAAATTGCAGAAACTATTGTAGCTCAGATTTCAGAACGAGAGTTACTGGAGCGAATTGCTCAACGGGCTTCAAATAAAAAAGTACGAGCAATAGCTCAGGAAAAGATCGATAACCTTTTCGTTGATCCCGCAGCTCAGGAACGTGAAATTACTGGAAAACTTAAATTGTGCTGTTCAGGGATGGATATACAGGTATCTCCACGAAATGTTGAGCAGTCATCGGAACTTCTGGAAATATCCCGTAATATCTGGAATAAATATGACCCGCAATGGCAACATCCATTAGTTGCAACCTATAAAATAGTTGAGAATACTTTACGGGAACGGATTGCCCGGGCACAGATTCAAAAAACAGCTCTGGAAACACTTGAAAGTGTCTGTGAAAAAATGGAGACATTGTTGACTTGTGGTCATTCCGATACAGTTGCAGAGCAATTTGATCTGCTTGAAAAGCAATGGAGGGACGTTGATCGCTCAATACTTCAGGATATTATTACGGTTTCACTCGATGATCGGTTCAGAACTGCGTGTGCAAAGATCCACGGGTTGATAAAAGAGCACTTGGGGATTCAGGAGCGGAACAGGCGATATCGGGAAGCACTCGAGCTGGCGTGTGTTGAACTGGAACAGTTCACCGAAGATACAATTGCACCCGATGACAGAGTATGGCGTCGTCTGATTGCAAACTGGAATTCTGCCTGTTCAAATCTAGCCCCTGATGAGTCACTACAGAAACGTTTTGTTGCATCAGAAAAGAAGTATCAGGAAAAAGTAGATGCGCTTGTCCAGATGGAAAAGAGTGCAATGCAGGATGAGATTGAGCGTGTTGAACAGCTTGCTGCAGAGATGCAGTCAATATCTCAGGCCGGGCCGCAACTTATTCGATCAAAATATCAGCAGGTCGTAAAGATTAAACAGCAGTGGGATAAGCCCTGGCCACTTGCAAAAAAACGTAAAGCAGCTCTTCAGGAGGAGTTTATATCTGCATACGACAGTTTTATGGATACCTGGTACGAACTCAGGGAACAGAGTTCCTGGCAGCAGTGGGCAAGCGGAAATGCCAAATCGAAAATCCTTGAAGAGATCGAGTCGCTTGAATTACAGGTCAATCAGGGTGAATCACTCAGGAAAATTTCACGAAGAATCGGACTTTATGACAGTCAGTGGAAACAGGCGAGTGGATTCGGTAAGCAGGGTGGTTCTGATCTTGATGAACGTTACAGCGCTGTACGCGAGCGAATCCTTGCTGCTGCACTTGCAAAGAAGGCCGAACTGCTCGAACATCTGAAAACTGTTCTGGCCGCTCCCGAACAGAATGCTACCGATGAGATCAAAACGCTTCAGAAGCAGTGGAATGAGATCGGGTTCCTTCCTGCTGAAATGGAAATGGACCTTCCCGAGACATTCTATGGGCTGTGCAACTCCTATTTTGAGCAGCGTAAAGAACAATACCAGAAGTACACTGAAGATCTCGATAAGAATTGTAAAATCCGTGAAGAAATCTGTGCTGAGGCTGCAAGGCTTGTCGAGTCAACAGAATGGAAATCGACAAGAGAAGCATTTTCCGGCTTGCAGAAGCGCTGGGATGAATCCTGGCCTGCTCCACATAAAAGAAGTCAGGAGTTATGGGATCAGTTCAGTGCATCGAGAAGTGCTTTTTTCGAGCGGTATCATGCATTTCAGAGTGAAAATGACAAAAGAAAAGAAGCGTTATGTGATGAGGCTGAACGGTTACTTGCAAGGCTGACCGAATGGGAAGCATTTGAGCATGAGAAGCCGGAGATAATTATAGATGACGAACCGGCTGCAACAACGGATGAGAATGGTGAATCCATTGCTGTTGAATCTGAATCTACTACTGACAGTGTTCCTGCTTCTGATGCAGGGGAGTCTGAAGGCGTAAAAATAAACTTTGGATCCATTCTCAGTGCTGCAATCAAGCTGCAGAAAGCCTGGAAAGAGAGCGGACCGGCATCTGCTGAGCATTCGGATGAGCTCTGGGAGCGGTTCAATGGTACGGTGAAAAAAGTGTTTGCTATTATCGATGAAGAACACCGTAAAAACTTTGAACTCAAAGAAGCTATAGTCAAGGCAGCTGAGGCTCTTGCAGTATCAGAGGATTGGGATGTAACATCAAATCGGTTTCAGGAACTGCGGGCACAGTGGAAAACGATACGACCGGCAGCTTACCGTGATGATCAGGCACTCTGGAAACGGCTGCAGGCTGCGGGCGATACCTTTTTTGGTCGTCGAAGGGCTTACTTTGATAATCAAAAGAGCGTTGTTAAAGAAAAACTGGAAGAAAAAGAAGCTATAATCACCGAACTTGAAATCATCGTTCGTATCGCAGGTAAAAGTCATCTGCTGAAAACATCTCAGACCCAGTCTGCAGCAGAGGTGCTCAAAAAAGGAATTGATCTGCGCAACCAGCTTATCATCGATGGGGATCCGGAGAAGACGTACAACAATATTAAAAAACGGGCATTTGAGATTATTGATATTTGGGAAAGCGGAGAGCAGCCTCGTGGTAAAGAGTTTTATCAGCTTGAGAGGCGGTTTGATGAGTTGCTTGATATTTTGAGGAGACGATAGTTGATATTTTAATCAACTTTTATAAATAATTTTGCATTTTTTACATCTATTAATGCAGAATACACAGTCAGGAAATCTGATCCCAGAAGAGCGTGGACTCGCTCATCTCCACTTTCATCATAACTTTTCTGAATATAACTCATATCGGTACAATATACAGTTGATCTTCCTGTATTTGCATTTCCTATCCTGATATTTTTGACAGTGGTACTTTTTACTGATTGTTGCCCACTTGCTGTGTATAATTTAAGATTCGCATCCCTGAATTTATACCCCTTTTCTTTCATAAATGTTGAATCAAAGAGCGTTTTACTTGATCCGGTATCGAGAATAACTTTGATTTTGACTCCATTATCAATTTCTATAACAGCAATGAACTGTCCCATTCCAGTTCTTTCTAATTGAACGACTTGGTAACCTATTTTGCACAATAAAGAGTCCAGTTCATTATTCACCTTTTCGAATGCAAAAAGCTGGAATGTCATGATAGTTATCAGGATGAAGCTTTTCATATGGGCCGTTCTCCATAATTATTCAAATTACATAGTCGATTCTTTGCATCGAAAGAACCATTTGGTTGCTGTTTTGAAATCTCCGTTAACACAACTCGCCAGAAATGCGGATTGCGCTGCTTGTTCGTTATTTTTAAGATCCCAGGAGCGTACCGCGTAGTCAAGAGCCATTCCGGCTTCCTGTTTTTTCAGTGCCTGCCTTGCGAGATTGCTGAAATGCTCTGAATACCTGATTATACTCCATAATATTGACAGATCACTTTTACATCTCGGGCAGATCTCTTCAGTGATGTTTTTTTTCCCACATACATCACAATTAATCGTAGACGATAATGAATTTGAGTGTATCGTTACGTCTTCCATCAGTCCTCCAGGTAAAAAATCAGGTCTTCAAGAGATGCATTGTAATCGGACAGTAAGCCTGTTTCTCCTGATGCAATTACTTCACGTGATTTCTCAAGTAAATCTTTCAACTCTTCAGCATCCTCTTCATTGATATTTGAGCCAAGAAGTTTTTCGGCCCGTTTTCGCAGGTTTTTTGCCTGAACCAGAAGACCATCGTTATCAGGGGAAGAGTCTCCAGATGCAACGATAGTTTCATCAGAACTTTCATCGCTGGTATCGAAATCGAAACCTTCCATTCCCGAAAGTCCGGAAAACAGTTTTTCGGAAGCATCGCTGTTTTTTGATGTCTGCGGTTTTTTTGTGTCCATCATCACGGTCTTGCTGAGCCCCGTAGATTTTTCCGTTGCAGTAACCTTGAGCATACCATTAAGATCCAGATCAAGGTTGAGGAGAATTGTATTTGGTGCAGGGATATTGCTCAGGCCCTGTACAAGAAATTTACCGATGAATGTATTTGCCGATGCAGAGGACGATTCACCTTGATAAATATTGACCTCAACGCTGTTCTGACCGTCAAACACAGTGCAAAATGCTTCAGTTTTACTGGCAGGTAAGGGAGTGTTTCGTTTGATTACCGCTACAAACCTGTCGTAATTAGGCCGGTCATCCTCAAAATCGACAGCACTTGTACCAAATGAGAATGGCGTAATATCAACAAGAATCGAATGTGTCGTTGCGCCGCCGATTACTGCACCATGCGCGGCGGCTCCCATTGAAACAATCAAATCAGGATTTATTTCGAACTGAGGTGTTTTGCCCAGGGTCCGTTCGATTAGCGAATGGACAAGCGGTGTACGGGTTGAACCTCCCACAAGAACTATTCGGTCAATATCACCCGAAACTTTTTCAGCATCTCTGAGACACGCATGGATACAATCCAGCGCTTTTTGAAGCAGAGGCATGATCATTGACTCATATTCCTCACGTGAAATCTCGATGTCCAGATGGATAGAGTCAGTGACATATTCTTCACGGATTCTGGTAAATGGTTGGTCAGAGAGCTCTCTTTTCGCTTTTTCAGCAGCTTTCCACAGGCGCTGCCGGATTTTTTTATCAGCTGAAAGATCGGTTTTATGGTTTTGCTTAATATGCTCCAGAAGGTGATCGATTATTTTATTGTCAAAATCGTCACCACCAAGCTGCGTATCCCCATGGCTTGATTTTACTTCAACAATACCATTTTCTACTGAGACTAAGGATACATCAAATGTGCCGCCTCCAAGATCGTACACCAGAATGTTCTGATTACTGGTGTGATCCGCTTCATAGGCAACTGAAGCTGCTGTCGGTTCGTTGATAATCCGAACAACATCGAGACCTGCAAGTTTACCGGCTTCAAGAGTCGCCTGACGTTGATGGTCCTGAAAAAAAGCAGGAACGGTGATAACAGCCTTTTTTACCGGTTGGTTGAGATGCTCTTCTGCCTTATTTTTTAATTGTCGAAGGATTATTGCCGAAACTTCTTCAGGAGATAGCGATTTATCGCCAAGCGTCACACGTACATCGTTTCCCATTTTTCTCTTGATAGAAACTATAGTTGATTCCGGATATGACACCATTTGATTTTTGGCGCTTCGGCCTACGATCAGTTTTCCCGATGGGTCAATGCCTACGCATGATGGCATTATTGGATCTCCATCAATAGGGATAAGAACAATTTTACCATCAATAAAAAAACTGATTTCTGAATTTGTTGTTCCTAAATCGATTCCTGCAATTAGCTCAGCCATGAGAATATCCTTTGGGATAGTAACGAATAGTTATGATTTTTTACGATTAACTTTTACTTCACTGTATCGAAGAATGGTGCCATTGTAAAAATACCCTGAAGTAGTCTCTTCGATAACGATGTTATCTGGGATTGTATCATTGTATTCAACTTCTATGGCCACCATATGTGATGGATCAAACTGTTTACCAATAGTAATCGATTGTGTTACTCCCATTTTTTTCAGGATGTCATGGCAGTTCTCAAGAAGGAGTTCTACTGCCTGCGAGACCGATTTGCTATAGGATATCCAGCGGGCATCGTTAAATAAAACTTTTTTTGGAGGTACTTTTTTTAATTGCTTCTCGATGCGTTCGATCCGGTCAACGATTGAAATTATCCTGAGAGGTTCCTGTGCCTGATTCAGTGATTGAATTGCTGAGAGTCGGTTACTGATATCTGCCAGTTTATCTTCAAAGGTCGAAAGTGATTCAACCGATTTCCTTGTCAGTTTACGAGTTTCTGTCTGAAGTGAACCCATTGCGGAAAAGAGCGTGTAGAGATCAGGTTGTTTATCCGTAATGCTATCTGTTAATTGAGCCTGATTATCGATGGCATCGATCCATCTCAGGCATGCCTGCTCAATCACTTGTTTCCAGCTGGTGTCTTTTGTTTCAGACGAAAGTGGTGTATTCAATGGTTCACTATCGAAGTTTTCGGAAGGTAATTCATCAAAAATCATCTTTTATCGTTTTCTTTTTATGTAAACAGATTGGAATGAGTGTACAATTGTTTTTTGCAGTTCCTCAACAGTCGGTACCTTACGGGATGATACTTCCGTTATTTCAGATGTGAGGGCTTCAAGGGGCGAATCAACATAGCTATCGGTTGAGAAAAGGAAATGACGGATTCTGTCTTTATGGGTTTTAATCTGCTCGTAAGCCTGAGATATGAGTTTAAACTGTTCTGGAGCTGTTTCAGGTGGATATTGGCGAACTTTTACCAGCCATGCTTTCCGAATGGTATCATCATCGGCTTTATCAGGTACTCCCAGAATTTTATATGGATTTCTCATGGATTATTCAATGCTTTCGGATATGTGTCAGTTAACGTTTTTGTTTTGCTTTTTTTCTACGTGTTGGACGTTTTCTTTTCGGAGGATAATCATCATCCATGTCACAATGGTCACAATTGGCGCAATCACCATCACAATCATCGTCATCATCATCGAAATCAGAATTAATTAACATATCAAAAAAATCTTTTTCTAAATCATTTAAACTCTTACCTGAAGGATCAAACGGAAATGGGCTTTTTGGCAAATTGGCTTCAGCATGAGCAAGGGATTCCAGCTCTTTTCTGATAAGTGCAGCTGTTTCAAGATCATGGATATCAAGTGCACTTTCAATTAATTTTTCAAGTAAGATCTTTCCTGATTTGATTTTCTGATAGTTATAATTATCCCCTGGATTTTTTTCCGCTTTATACTTATAAAAGTGGTAGAGTGGGTTATCGGGATATGCTTTAATGGCATAGTTAACCATCAACTCACAGCTGGAAGTGTATTTCATCTCTTCCGCCAGAGTGTAACAGGCTCTGAAATCCTGAGGCGTAAAGGTACCTTTTTTTATTGCATCAGTAACATAAGTAAAAATGCGGATAAAATCTTCCCTGAACATGGAAGGATTATGGAGGTTACGCACAAATGATACAACCTGAATAATCATCATTGCCTTTTCAATTTTTGCCGGTGCAAAAAGAACCATCTGCACATTGCTGTAAAGATTTTTATAAGATGGCGGGGGTACACCTAATGCCTTAAATATAAATAAACTGAAAAAGTCAAGTTTGAGGGGATTGATCGATGAATTATATGCCTGTTGCAGTTCTTTGTTGCCCTCATCCTGGTTGCCACGAAGGAATTCAAGGCCTGCGCGTCTGATTTTAATATAAGCAGGTTCATCAAGGAATCCCTGGGATCCGGTAGTACACAATTGTTCTGCTCTGGAAAGGTATGAACGCATTTTTGTAAGGCCGTATTTGCTTTTAGGGGCCTTTTTGGCACTCTCGAGAAATGTAAGGATCAATAGTTTTCGTAAATCAGAATCAATCTTATCGATTTCGTAAGCCCGCTCCAGGTATTCGATGGCCTTAGTGTGAGCATCACGCGCACGTGCCATCAGTCCGGCTTCCATAAGAAGCTCTTTATCAGAAGGAAAATCTTTTGTTGCATCTTCAATTAGTACCCGGCAATCTTTTTTGCGTTCCGAATTCCGGTAAAACTGCATCAACAGGATATAGGCTTCTTTACATTTGGTCAGTTCAAGAGATTTCTGAAGGCAGGTTTCTGCAAGTGATTCTAACTGTGAAGTGTCGTAATCCATATAAGGATCTGAATTATGATGACCTTTTGTACCTAATAAAAATTCTGAGCCAAGCTTCAGATAAATTTCGGATTCAACAAGCGGATCATGGCCATAAATGATCATGTACGATTTATAGCAATGCTCCCAGGTTTTCAGAACCTCTTCAGGTGGTTCATCTGAAGAACGCAGAACAAAATTGCCATGGCTTCTTTCGGCAAGAAACTCGGTCAGTAGCAACTTTTTTTGAAAAGCAACAGTTGGTTGCACATTTTTATCATTATACAGTGCCGGAAGGTATTTGCTCAGTTCTTTTCCAGTAAATGTGTGAAGACAATTGTAATAGAATGTTGACAATGTCCCGACTATTGATTGGTCAATCGAAGGAAATGATTCGCAATGAGACTGCATATGATTCAGCGAATCCCGGTACCGGTTAGTCGTCCAGAAGTAGTGCGCTCTGGGGAGGCATTCTTTCAGCTCTCCATAACCAGAAAGAACGCAGACATTTCCGATAGTCTCTTCACGGTCAGAATCAGTTTTCAACAGGTATTTTGAATGGTTCAGTAATACAAGGAAGACTTTTGCCATTTTTGAAGGAACCGTATCTGGTACTATTTTCAGGAAGGCCGTCTCTGCTTTACAGTCATCACCTTTGTAATAGGAGATCATCCCTCTGATAAGAAGTTTCCATTGAGAAAACGGGGAATCAAAAGAGATACTTTTTAATTGTTCTGAGCAGCGGTCAAAATCACGGGAACAAAGAAGAGTAAGTGATGCAGCAACAGCATTACGATCAGTTAAAAAGCCGCTGTCAGTTGTTTCCGGAATTTCTCTTTTTGCAATAGCCCAATCTGCTGCTTTAAATTTAAGGTCTTCAGGGATTTTATGGCCGGTTGAGAATTCACTTTCAATCGAGAGCATCGAAATATCCGGAACCTGTTCAGATTTGGCTGCAGGATCAATCGTTACCGTTACGGCTTTTTCACCTCCAAGTTCTTTGATCAATTCAATAAGCATTTTTGCTTCATTGATCTGCTGATTCGCTATCATCTGCTCCGCCATTCGGTTATAACAGATCAGAAGCTCCGGAAGGAACCTGGCTTTGTCAATACGAACCAGTTCCTTAAAGGCATCGCGCGCGATTCGAAGGCTTCCCTTATCAAAATTTTCCCGTGCAAATCTGATAAGCTCTTCAAGGGGTATTGTCCGTAATGAAAGTGTCTTGTGTTTTTTATTGTTTTTGGTCATTTTTCCGGATTTTTATCGAGAGGTTTTGAACTGTAATGACGAATAAAATAACATTTTGTTGAAGTTGTGATTATAGAAAAATGAGATACTTGCAGTTATTTTATAAAATATGATAATCTAAAGAATAAATATAGAATTGTATGGCTTTTATAATTATTTTTTATGTATGAAAGACATTATTTTCGAGTGGGATCCAAATAAAAATAACAGAAATAAGGTAGTTCATAAAATATCCTTTGAAGAAGCTCAAACTGCATTTTATGATGAAAACGCGCGAATAATCAGTGATGATAATCATTCTGAAATTGAGGAACGATTTATACTTCTTGGTTACAGCTTTCGGGCCAATCTACTTATTGTCTGCCATTGCTATAGAGAACCAGATGAGGTTATAAGAATAATATCTGCTCGAAGAGCGACTAAAACTGAATCAATTCAATATTTTAATTTTCGAGGGCAATAGTATGAAAAGAAATTATAACTTTTCGAAGTCAGTTAAAAATCCTTACATTAAAAAGCTTAAAAAGCAAATCACAATCCGTATTGAGAACGATACACTGGAATATTTCAAATCCATTGCAGCAGAGATAGATATTCCATATCAGAAGCTTATCAATTTGTTCTTAAGAGACTGTGCGGAACATCATAAAAAACCGGAAATCAATTGGCGAGATGTAAAGAAACATGCTGCTTGATACTTTGAGGGAGAAGATAGGTACTGTCTTTTTGGGGAAGTAAATAACCACAGAACACACAGAAAGTTTTTTAGAAGAACTCTCTGTTTCAGTGTTTTTCCGTAGTTAAAAAAGAAAGGCTCTATAGACTTATTTGTGGGTAAAAAACAATAAAAAGTAAGCATGTGGATTTTCAAATAGTAGATTCTTTTTTACGAAGAAAGTTTCTGCAAATGAAAGAACCACATGCTGCTCAAGACAATACTAAATCGCATACA
>JBNKZD010000049.1:0-28379 GCA_050301235.1 Chitinispirillaceae bacterium
AAGGACGTTGATACTTATTGAATATCATCCAGAATGCAGGTACAATAATTAGATCATTTTAATACATTTAATTCAAACAGTGTACAGTCATGCCAGTAATTCTTTTATCGATAACAAATCCGAAGGAATCTGTTTCAATAAAGCAGTTTCTGATTAAAAGCAACATTCAGGTGGTAACCAGTCTTCCCACATACTCAAGTTATATCAAAGGGTTACGTTATGATCCACATCTCATTGTTTCCGAATTTCCCGAGAAGACCCCAAAAGAGTATTTCAATTTTTTGAAGACCAAAGCAAGTAATCCGATGATCAAGAAACCGCCTTTTATCTGCTATGGTGAAGAGTGTGATGCACAGACAATGACGACGCTAAAAGATTATGGCATCGATGTATATATAAAAAGGCCTTTAAATCCACAGATTCTACTTGCGATTGTTGCCAAAATTATGAGTGCCAAGCCTGCTGCAGCAGCGACTGCTGAGCAGAGAAAAATTATTTCCCCCAAAGATGAAGACATTTTACGACTAAAAAATCGGTCGGTTTCTCTTGAAGAAAAAGTTCTTATAATGAGGAATCATATCACCAGATTGCTGGCATTTCCTATGACTGTTGCAAATATTCTCAGAGTTACTCAGAATGAGAATAGTGGAGCTGGCGATCTTGCTGTGATAATAAAATCTGATCCGGCAGTTTCTGCAGAGATTCTAAAAGCTGCTAACTCGGTCCATTTTTCCCGGGGTGGTGCACGAATTTCGAGCATTAAGGACTCGATTGTTCGGCTTGGTTTTATGGAATCCAGAAAACTGGCACTCTCACTTTCAGTTTTTAAATTAAAGCAGCATTCCAATTTTACTACCGGTTTCAACCACATAGAATTCTGGTTTCATTCACTCGCAGTTGCAATCATTGCTGAACGTCTGGCAAGGAACTCACAACTGGTTAACCCCGAAGAGGCGTTTATCGGTGGTCTACTTCATGATATAGGGCTGCTCCTGCTTAATGAATTTTTTAACCCGCTTTTTCTGGAAATTCTTGACCAATCAATATCTGACAATAAACCTTTTATTGCAGTTGAAGCACAGAAACTGGGGATAACACATAATTATCTGATGAAAAGTTTATTTACCGAATGGAACTTCCCGCAGACACTGGTGGCTGCAGTCCCATTTTTCAACAGGACTGATATCTTTAAAAAAGAATCACTGATCAAAGTTCCTCTTGCAGTAATCATTACCTTTGCAGAGCAGATTGCGCGGAATCTCAGTATCGGATCTGAGGTGGATAATTTTACACAACCCGTTTCACCAGAATTACTTCAGATGATGAAGCTACCCTATGGCTTACAAAAAACGACTGTTGAAAATGTATTTACATCCATCAATACTTATAATCAGGTGCTTAAGATTGACAACAGAACCTTCCCTTCAGAACCGTCCGAAGGGTATGTCAGTCCGCGAATTTTGTTCTGTTCTCTCTCTGAAGATTTTTACAATCCAGTGTTTGATTACTGTTGTTACCGACACTACACAATAGAAAGCACACGAGCACAGGGTGATTGTCTTGAGAAACTCATTGGGCGCGATATTCTTATTCTTAATGGAGTTACTGAAGAACACCAGGAATTAATCCGAAAACTTTCAACGCTGCGCTTACCAGCAACGAAAAGCAGTACCGACAAGCAGAACGAAAATAATGGTCAGCCGGCGGGACCGATAAAAATGATTCTTTTTTCAAGTGATCCCCGCATGAAACCAGAACAGTTCAACTCCGAAAGTACTATTTTACTTTCGTACCCGGTTGATCTGAGAAATATCGACGGGATAATCTCCTGTTATGTAAACAATGTCTCTCCACATGAATTTTCGATTAATAAACCTGATGACACAATAACAACTGGAGAACCTGAAAAAAATGCTCCAATCGGTATTCTTCATACAAATCAACAGTACCGTATCCGTCTGAGTCGGGTATTAGAAAAAATTGCCGGAATCAATGTCAGAGAATTCGATCAGTTCAATGCATCAACCGACCTGAACAAGATCGTTGAAGAGCCACTCAAATCTGTATTTCTGGAATTTTCATCGGTTTCTCAGGTTACCGAAACATTTAATTTTTTCAAACAGAAATCTCTATCAAAACCGACATTTGTGGTTATTTTTAAAACAGTAACTAAAGATGATCTTTTATCGTTAATCAATATTGGCATTTCACTGTTTATTTCTGAAAGTGATGAAGATGAAGCGATAGAAAAACGGATATTCACCATTCTGGTTTCGAGAAATAATAGTCACTAATAGTCACCATATGCCTTGTTCTGCCAGATCCATTTATTTATTTTCAACCACTTATGGATACATTCTCATTTTCTCTTCAATCAGTAGATCCACATTCAAATGCCCGCGCCGGCAGTTTTTCAACCCCTCATGGTATTCTGGAAACCCCGATTTTTATGCCGGTTGGAACCCAGGCTACGGTCAAAGCCCTCTCCCCCGATGAACTGAAAGAGTGTGGTTGTCCGATCATTCTTGCCAATACCTACCACCTTCATCTCAGGCCTTCTGATGAATTAATCCATGAGGGCGGTGGCCTTCATGCTTTTGAACATTGGGACCGAGCGATTCTAACTGATAGTGGTGGTTTTCAGGTGTTCAGCTTGAGGGACATTTCAAAGATCACTGAAGATGGTGTTGAGTTCAGGTCGCATATTGATGGATCGAAGCACTTTTTTTCTCCTGAACGGGTGATGGAGATTGAGCATAATCTTGGTGCAGATATTATCATGGTTTTTGATGAGTGTCCTCCTGCTGATGCAGCTCCTGAAAAAATCGTTAAAGCAGTGGACCGCACACTTCGCTGGGCAAAGCGCTGCCTGGATCATCATGTAAAAACCCCCTTTCACTATGGTTTTCCACAGGCACTGTTCGGTATCGTTCAGGGAGGAACAATAAAAGAGCTTCGGGAGCGGTGTGCACGGGAACTTGTAGCGATGGATTTTCCCGGTTATGCACTCGGTGGACTTGCTGTTGGAGAAAAAATAGAAACTACCTATGATGTTGTTTCTTATGGAGTAACATTATTACCAATTAATAAGCCGCGCTATCTCATGGGAGTGGGTACCCCTGCAGATATCCTGGAGTGTATCGAACGGGGTATCGATATGTTTGACTGTGTCATGCCAACCCGTAATGCTCGAAACGCATCCGCGTTTACATCAAAAGGAAAGATTAATGTGCGGAATGCAAAATACGCCCGTGATTTCGACCATCCCATCGATGAAAACTGCAGTTGCTATGCCTGCCGTAATTTCTCCATGGCGTATCTGCGACATCTTTACATGGCAGGAGAGATCCTTGCACTCCGGTTGATTACATTACATAATATTCACTACTATATGAATCTCGTCCGTGAAGCCAGAGCTGCAATAATCGATGGATCTTTTATAGCATGGAAAAAAGAGGTCATACAGCGTATAAAAAAAACGGACCAGGAATAGGGCTTGTAATAAGCCTTTATATCAGTGAAATTTACGAAAAATTTGTCCATAGGCAAAATAAAAAGTTTTTTTACCTGCAGACAAATTTTTAGGTGTTATTGTGCCACGGTTTAAACTAAAATCCGGTTTTACACCACAAATTATAGATTCTCAGTAAATGCTGTTATAAAAATCTGGTATATTATAATCGTGTATGTTTGCATCTAAACTGAAACGAAGGAGTTTTTAATGAAGAGTAGTGTTCTGCTGTTGTTATTTATCACCACATTTACTGCTTCTGTGCAGGCACAAACCATTCGCGGTAAAGTTGTCGACAAGCGTTCGAAGGGAATCGCTGGTGCAAAGGTCATGCTCAAACTTAAAGGAACAAGTACCACTACCGATGAGTTGGGTGCATTTACGCTTGGTGGTACTTCTACTCGTGTTCCAAATACTTCACTACAGATTAACCAGACAGTCTGGGTGAATACAAACAATATCTGTTTTTATCTGGATGAGTCAGCGAGAATCAAAATTGAACTTTTCAATATGAATGGAAAGAGAGCCTGTGGGGTTTTTGAACAAACCTTTGAAACGGGTACATTTGGAATTCCCGTTTCCGGACTGACCGGCAGTGGAAATGCCAATGGAGTGTATATCGTTCGTGTAACCAAAGGTTCTGAAAAACTTACCTTCCCATTCAACGCTCTCAATTCATCAACAGCAGGCGTCTCACCGCTAAAAAGAGAGTCATCACTTCTTGCAAAGCAGCTTGCATCAACCGATTCTCTTATTGTTTCAAAAGAATCATATAAATCAGCTTCTAAAGCGGTCAATCCTTCGACAGATCAGGATGTTGGCACAATAACACTTGAACTTGTAAATGATCCTGACATACTGATCGAAAAGAAAGTAGACTCACTTCTGGCACTGATGTCACTTGATGAAAAAATTGCTCAGACAGGAGAAGCTGTAGTTGCAGCAGCAACACCAGCAGATCTTAAGACAAAAGCGTACGGATCAATATTTAATGGCGGCGGTTGTCCATTTTCCAGTAACTCGAAAAGTGCCTGGGCGTCGAACCTTGATGCTTACCATGATGCAGCAAAACAAGGTCCGCATGGTATTCCTATTCTATATGGTATAGATGCAGTTCACGGTGTGGCGACCATTGAAGGAGCTACGATTTTTCCACAAAATATCGCTATGGGTTGTACCGGAGATACCGCATTAGTTGCTAAAATGGCAAATATTACAGCAAAAGAGTGTCGAGCGGTTGGTATCAACCTCAGTTTTTCACCGTGTATTTCTGTTGTTCGAAATGAAAAATGGGGTCGTACGTATGAAGGGTATGGAGAAACTCCGGAAATCAACAGCCAGATGGCTGCAGCTTATATCAGGGGTCTTCAGGGATATGGAGATTTGTCACGTCCCGATGCAGTTGCGGCGTGTGCCAAACATTTCATTGGTGATGGAGGTACAACCGATGGAGTTAATGGAGGGGTGACCAAACTTTCTGAAGCTACCATCCGCGCAGTTCATCTCCCCCCCTACCAGGCTGCAGTTAAAGAAATGGTTGCATCAGTGATGCCATCCTACAATGCCTGGGAACGTGGCGGTAGCGTTTTCCGTTGCACAAACGACAAATATTCTCTTGACATACTGAAGAGTGAACTTAAATGGGACGGATTTTATCTCTCTGACTGGGATGCAATTCCTCTTGCAGTCGGATCTTCTGATGCATATACAGCTGATAATATCGGTAAGGCTCTTAATGCTGGTATTGATATGGCGATGGTCGCGCCGGCATATGTTGGAGCTGCCAATAAAAAAATCAACGATTACATCTCCATCCTGAAAACTTCAGTACCGGGATCTGTAAGTCTTGCACGACTTGATGACGCAGTTAAACGTATCTTGCGTATTAAATTCCGTATGAACCTGTTTCAGAATGCGAAATCAAATCCATCACTTCTCTCAGAGTTTGGATCAGAAACTCACCGCGCTGTTGCACGCGAATGTGTTAGAAAATCACTGGTATTGCTTAAAAATGAAAACGATGTACTGCCACTTAAAACTACTGACAAAGTGGTTGTCGTCGGTCCATGGGCAAGCAGCATGGGAGCACAATGTGGAGGATGGACAATATCCTGGCAGGGTCTTGTAGACAATCCGACAATTTCTGGTGGAACAACAATTCTGAAGGGTCTTCAGGATGCAGGTGGTGCAAATGTTACCTATGATGAAAATGGTACCAATCTTTCAGCTGCAGACAAAATTGTACTTGTTATTGGAGAACCGCCCTATGCCGAAGGCCATGGAGATAATGGTCGGGTGACTTCACCTGAAGCGGACTATGTGGAATGCCCCGGATGTAATGAATATCCTGGTAAGGCGGTTTCAATCAAACTGTCTGAATGTCCCAAATCTGATCTTCTGACCAAATGTTTCAACAGTAACAAACCGGTCATCGTTGTCCTTATCTCCGGACGACCACTTATTATCACCAATGAAATTGCGAAAGCTAAAGGCTTTGTCGCCGCATGGCTTCCCGGCTCCGAAGGTGCTGGTGTAGCAGATGTGCTCTACAAGGTTAATGGGGCAACATTCACTGGAAAACTTACTCATACCTGGCCGGCAAGTTTTGAGCAGATACCAATCAACACTGGTACAGCTTACGTTGATGAGCCAAAAGGAAGTGGTGGTGCTCCGCTGTTTGAGTTCGGGTATGGATTGACTTACTAGTTTTCCATATTATATTGTAGTTTCTGTTCTTTTAAGATAGCTCCTGAACATTTCAGGGGCTATTTTCCTTTATTTACCGTATCTTTTTAAGGAGAAACCGTGTCCTTTATCGTGAAATTACTGGTAAGTGCATTGAGCATAGGTGTTGCTTCATATCTTGTACCTGGCATACATTTAAACAATTTTATGACGCTGATTATTACGGCATTCATTTTCGGTATATTGAATGCAGTAATCCGGCCGATTCTTGTACTGCTCACACTCCCGATTACTTTGGTCACTCTTGGAATTTTTCTTCTCATCTTAAATGCGTTTTTATTCTTATTTGTATCATGGATCGTTCCTGGTTTCACGATTGCATCATTCTGGTCAGCTCTTTTCGGATGGATAATAGTTGTTTTGACAAACTGGATCGCATCAGCTGTTTTCAAGATGTAAAATATGGCCAGAATTACTGGATCCTCATAATAATTATGTGGTTGTTTCATTATTGTGCCATCTGTTGGTACATAAACACGTCATTGTACTTCCAGCGCAATCTCATAAAAGAAAAAAATAAAATTCACCATTTCCGGTAAAACAATTTGTACAAACTGATGTCAAGAGAGTATATTGTGTGTGACGAAATTTAGAAGTTCATTTTGCCTGAGTCTGGCATGCAACGATCCGGAATATTCGACCTGTGGTTATGGTCTACTGTTTTTACCGAAAAGTCTTAATCCCAATTTCAACTATCAAGCAACTATCACCAGATAGCACAGACAGCACATCTCACACTTTTTCAAGTACCGGTTTTTTCAGATTCTGGCCGATAACTCAGATATTTCATTCATTTTTAAAAAAGGATAATATAGCTGTTTCTTCAAAATATCATTGTAAATCAACTGACTGTCATTGTAACATCTTATTTCCATGACGGATTTTACGGTTGTATTTCAAAAATTTTGATGAATTGTGCATAATGAGGAGCTGTTATGGAGTTGATGAATTCTTTTTACGAACGAGCTAAAAAGTTAAACAAGACAATACTGTTTCCGGAAGGAACGGAACCACGAACGATTAAAGCGGTTTCAGAGATCGCCCGGACAGGACTTGCACGACCAATTCTTCTGGGGGAAAAATCACAGGTTGAAGCAAAAGCTTCTACTGAAGGTATTTCTCTTGATGGTATCACGATAATTGATCCCCCGAAAGATCCACGAATAGATGAGTATGCTAAAAAATTCTACGAACTTCGCAAAGCGAAGGGTATGACGATCGAAAAAGCGTATGAAACGTTAAAAGATCCCATATATTTCGCTACGCTGCTTATCCAGCTCGATAAAGCAGACGGGCTGGTTTCCGGCGCAGAACATTCGACAGCACACACAATTCGACCAGCACTTCAGATAATTAAAACCAGGCCAGGAATCAGTGTTGTTTCCGGATGTTTTATCATGATTGTTCCCAATTCAACATTTGGTGATAATGGGTTGTTTGTTTTTGCCGATTGTGCGGTTAATCCGGACCCAACCAGTGAACAGCTCGCAGAGATCGCAATAGCATCAGCAGAAACAGCCCGCAATTTATGTGGAATGAATCCGCGAGTTGCGATGCTTTCCTTTTCCACCAAAAAAAGTGCGGATCACCCGAATGTTGACAAGGTTATCAAAGCATACGAGATAGCAAAGTCAAAAGCCCCAAATCTTGAAATCGACGGGGAACTTCAGGCAGATGCTGCGCTTGTTGAATCAGTAGGCCAGAAAAAATCTCCTGGCAGTACCGTTGCAGGAAAAGCAAATGTTCTGGTCTTCCCGGATCTTCAGAGTGGCAACATCGGGTATAAGCTCGTCGAGCGACTGGCGAAAGCTCACGCGATCGGCCCGTTTCTTCAGGGACTCAACAAACCGGTAAATGATCTTTCACGGGGATGTTCGATACAGGATATAATAGATGTAACAGCAGTGACAGCCATTCAGGCTGATGCAAAATAAATATTGGAGCACGGGGAAATGATTCTAAGCATTAATTCAGGCAGTTCTTCACTAAAATTCATGTTGTATAGTTACAACAGACACGAAACTGTTTCAACAGGTATTGTTGAACGGGTTGGTATGGATGGCAGTTTTATTGAGCTGACAACCACCAGTAAGGGTAAAGTAAAAATTGAACACCATTGTGAAAACCACGAGGTTGCTATTGAGCTGATGATCAAAACCATGACCAAACCTGAGTATGGTATACTTAAATCGATTGATCAGATCAAAGCAGTTGGCCACAGGGTTCTTCATGGTGGTGACATTGTAAAGCATTCGGTGATAATCACTGATGAAATTTTAGAGGCATTTAAAGGACTTGTCGATCTTGGGCCTCTTCACATGCCCCCTAATATCACCGGTATTGAAGCTGCAAAAGCAGTTCTGCCAAATGTTCCTCATATGGCGATCATGGATACCGCGTTTCATCAGACAATGCCACGACACACCTATATGTATGCACTTCCTTACGAATGGTATGAAAAGCATAAAGTTCGAAAATATGGTTTCCACGGAACTAGCCACCTCTATGTCTCCAAACGTACAGCTGTACTCTTAAATAAAGATCTTAAAGATACTAATGCCGTTATTCTTCATATAGGAAATGGTGCATCTGCATGTGCAATTAAAAATGGTGTCAGCTACGATACCAGCATGGGATTAACGCCACTTGAAGGGCTCATTATGGGTACCCGATCAGGAGATTTTGATCCTGCGGTTATAGAATATATTATCGGGAAAGAAAAAATTTCGCCCGCACAGGTAAATACTATTCTTAACAAGAAAAGTGGCCATATCGGAATTACCGGCAAATACTCCGACAGACGTGATATAGTCGATAACGCAGAAAAGGGTGATGAGAAGTGTAAACTGGCACTGGAAATGGAATGCTACCGTCTAAAAAAATATATCGGGGCTTATATTGCGGGAATAGGTGGAGCTGATGCATTAGTATTTACAGCAGGTGTTGGTGAAATGAGCCCGATCATTCGGGAAAAGACACTTGAAGGTCTTGAGTGCATAGGTATTAAGCTTGACAAAGAAAAAAACAGAATCTGCAAGAATAGAAACGCAGAGTTTGAGATTAGTACTCCGGATTCAAAAGTTAAGATTTTTGTGATTCCTACCGATGAAGAGATTGTCTTTATTGAAGATGTCGTTGCACTTCTTCATGGAACCTATCAGGATCATATCGATTATGTCTATTCATTCCAGAAAAAAGATTATGTTAATCAACAGCGGAAAGATGCTTTTGAGTACGATCTTAAAATTAAACCTCAGTTGAAAGAGATTGCTGTTTATCCGAAGTAGAATTCTTATTAGTTATTTATTCTTCTTTTTTTTTGCTTGCCCCATCAAATTACTCCGAAGTTATAATTTTTTTTGAACGCCCGGGGCGATTTGGTGTGGGTGAACGAGTTCGGTGGAGCGTTCACTACCAGTGAACCCACACCCAGTAGCATTTGATGTCGTCGGAAGAAGCCCCCTCAGTCACGATGCTATCGTGACAATTTCCCTATCATGGGAGCTTACAGATGCAAAGGATTAAATGTATATTTCGCAATAATACATATCAAGCAATACATTGCTGGGTGGCACAGTCATCCCTGATAGTGAAGTTGTGGTAAAAACAATGGATATTGTATTTGTTAAGCAATTTAACACTGTGAAAAAACTTAAAAATCAGTGCCAAACTCAGCCTCCCATGATAAGGGGAGGTGGCCCGATGTCGAATCGGGCGGAGGGTTTCATTAGCGAATTTTCGCAAAGACTATAGCTCAACTGGTCAATACCTACCTATTTCTGTACTGCCCCAAAAGGAGTCCAGAAATTCTCGGGGTTGCAGTAACCTCGAATTGCTTCTGAAGAGTGCGGGATCGGGTCAAATTTGTGGAACAGATGATACTGCAATGCTTCACGAACAATACTCTTGATTTTTATCCCTATTAGTAATGCTCTTTCGTTAAGATTGCTGTCTTCCATACCCCTGCCGATAATCCGCTGATCATAGCCGTTTATCGAAAGGAAATCAGACCTGAACATTGAAAAATTACATCCGAGAATGCGCCACATTTTAATTCTGAAACAATTCTCAAGGTAGTAGAAGTGTGGAATATAGATACCATGTTTGACATCTTTAGGTATACACTTTTTAACCCAGAAATGTACATGCTCGATTTTTCTCGATCGAACATCATCAATGGTAAGCTCACCGGTAATTATTTCTCCGAGTCGCACGCGTCTCCCGGCAAGAATTGTATTGCGATTTTTATATTTCCAGTGCGATTCTAAAAATTTGTGGTGAAGAATACAGTCACCATCAATAAAAACAATGTAATCCGCTTGTGCACGTAAAACTGATTGATTTACAACAATGGTTTTTCTGAATCCATTATCCTCCTGCCAGCAGTGAACAACCGGATTAGAAAACTTTCCCTGGTAACGCTCTATCAATGATCGTATCTCATCACCTGAACCATCATCAGCAATTAAAATCTCAAAATCCCTGAATGTTTGATTAAGACAGGATTGAAGCACTAACTCGAGAAATTCAGGTTTTTTATAGACAGCAATCACAAGACTGATCTGCGGTCCTGATTGCAGTTTGTTTTTATCACTCATATGCTGGAATAATATTATACATTTTCATTTTTAGATACAGTGTTTTTGGATTGATATCAAGGATTTTTGCAGCTTTTCCTTTGTGTCCACCCACTAGACCAAGAACATGAATAATGTGCCGACGTTCCATCTCTCTAAGGGTAAGATTGTTCGGATCGACTTCCGGAAGCTCTGTAACTATCTGCTGCATCGGCAGTGAAACCGCTGCAGGCTCGGGGCGTTTTACAGATCTAAGAAATGACAAGTCATCTGCAGTGACAACTCTTCCAGGAGTCAGAATGCAGGTTCGCTCAATCACATTTTTAAGTTCTCTTACATTCCCTTTCCAGTCATACGCTTCAAGTACTTCCATGGCAGATGGATCAAACTCTTTTTGAAACCCCTGCACCGAGATAAAATTATTTACAAGTAAAGGGATGTCTCCTTCCCTGTCTTTCAGTGGTGGAACGACAACCGACAGAACATTCAACCTGTAAAACAGATCTGCTCTGAAACGGTTCTCTTCAACGAGTTTCTCAAGTGGTTGATTTGTCGCGCAGATAATCCGTACATTAAGAGAGATATCTTTAGTTCCACCAACTCTGCGTATCTCACCGGTTTCCAGAAACCGCAACAGTTTAGCCTGAAAGTGAAGCGGTATTTCACCGACTTCATCGAGAAACAGTGTCCCGCCATCAGAAATTTCCGCTAGACCGCGCTTCTGTGTTTTAGCATCTGTAAAAGCACCTTTTTCATACCCAAAGAGTTCACTTTCAAGAAGTGTTTCCGAAAATGAAGCACAGTTAATTGCGATGAACGGTTTATCTATTCTCGGACTTGTCTCGTGTATTGAACGGGCGACAAGCTCTTTTCCGGTGCCGCTCTCTCCCAGTATCAGAACGGTTGATTGTGTCGGTGCTATCCGGGCTATTATTGTCTGAAGCTCAAGTATCTCCCGGCTCTTTCCGATTATTTTCCCACCATGTCCGCTTTTTTTTAGTTCATCTTTTAGTAGTTTCAGATCCAGCTTGGAATGCTGATGCTCTATAGCACGTTCAATTTGGATTAATAACTCGTTAAGTTGATATGGCTTACGGATATATTCGAATGCACCGAGTTTCATGCTCTCGATAGCACTTTCGAGTGATGCATTACCGGTAAGAATAATAACTTCGGATGGTATCCCCTCCTGTTTCATTATGCGCAGAGTTTCAATTCCGCCCGTTTTCGGCATCACAATATCAAGCAGTACCACCTGAAAAAAATCTTCACGCAGTCTTGCCAGAGCTTCATCTCCATCATTTACAGCTTCAACAGTATACCCTACACGGATCAGCTCTTTTGTCAGCAGCAGCCGTAATGAAGCCTCATCATCAACAACAAGTATTTTCCCTTTACTCATTCTTCACCCGTATCCTCTGCTGTTTTCTTTTGTGCTGGAAAGTTCAGCACAACTGAAGTTCCATTTCCCTCTTCACTGATAATATCTATACTTCCTGAAACTTCTTCCATTATTTTATGACAGATAGCGAGTCCCATTCCAGTACCGTTTCCAACGGCTTTTGTAGTAAAAAACGGATCGAAAACTTTTGGAAGAATTTCAGGTTTTATTCCGGGGCCGTTATCAACAATTTTTATTGTAAATCCTTTTGAAATATCAACCGGGATCAGCGGAACCACTTTCACGAATGCCCCATGCTGACAAAACTCAATTGCGTTTGACAGCAGATTAACAAAAACCTGCTCGAGTTTATTTTGATCAGCATATACCTCGATGACCTCTTTGAGCTCATTAGTTATTGTAATATTGGCACGTGAAGCCTTTGACCGTACCAACTGAATTGCATCATTGATACAATTGTTAATCGAAAAATGTTTCAGAGTCATGTCCGCTTCACGAGCAAACCTTGACAGATTTTCAACAATATCCCTGCATCGCAGAGCTTCAACATTTATAATCTTCAGATATTGGTCGAGTTCCGCATCATCAATTTTCTCATCATGCTCTACCCTATCAAGAAGAGCACTGGAAAATCCTAAAATTGCAGTCAAAGGATTATTCATTTCGTGGGCAACACCGGATGCAAGTGTTCCAATTGAAGCTAATCTGGCAGACCGGTACAACTGTTTCCTTGCGATTTTCTGTTCTTCCTGAAGCTGTACCTGCTTTGTCACATCCTCCATTGCAATAACTACTGACAACCCTGAATTTTCTTCACCCATGTATACCGCATTGAGCTTTACGTAAACAGGGTGATCACATTGCGGTACACTCAGAGTAAATATTCTGTTATGCGATGATGATCGTTTTGTTTTTTCCAGATCATCAAGGAAGCCATCCAGTATCGAACGATCCTCTTCAACAAAAAATGATGTTATCGTCTTGCTGATAATCTCAGGCTTACAGGTCTGATAGATCTCCCGGAAAGAACGGTTACATTCATTTATTTTTCTTTCGGGATCTATTGAAAGGTAAAAGTTAGGAATATTTTCATAAAGGCATTCATATCGCAGTTTTGATTGCGACAGCTGAATATGTAAACGTCTGGTCCGCAGCAAAGTCCTTACACGCGCAATGAGTTCATCACCCGAGAACGGTTTTGTAATATAATCATCAGCATATTTGAGACCCGCAACCTTATCCTCTGCAGCACCCAGAGCACTCACCATAATGACTGGTAAAAAAAGTGATGAGGAAGTAGCTTTGATATCAGCCGCAACATCAATTCCATTCATATCGGGCATGATAACATCCAGAACTACAATATCAATCTTGAGTTCCCTGACTATCTCCAGTGCTTCTTTTCCAGTCAAAGCAACCAGCGAATCAAATCCCTCTTCTTCAAGCAGGCAACGAATATACTCTGCAGTCTGGGGATTGTCATCGACAATCAATACTTTTTCCTCCGAAATCGGAGGTATCGAATTTTCAGACATTAAACGCCTCTATTTTTTCCCGTAACATTCTTAATGCAATACCCCTGTGACTTATCCTGTTTTTTATTACAGAAGAAAGCTCACCAAAAGTTCTGTCATAACCATCGGGGATGAACAACGGGTCATATCCAAACCCACCGGCTCCGGAAAGGCTGAATATAACTTTGCCTTCACAGATACCTTCAGTTGTGATTATGTCACTATCTCCTCTTTTCAGTACCATTACACACCTGAAACGTGCTGTCCGTCTTTCAGTTGGAATCGTCTCTAATAATCTGAGAAGTTTCTCATTGTTGTCTGTACTGGTTGCGTTTGCTCCTGCAAACCTGGCACTGTAAACACCCGGCGCTCCATCAAGTGCATCCACTTCAAGCCCCGAGTCATCTGCAAGTGTCCAGTTGCCACATTTTTCATAAACGGCATTTGCTTTTAACAATGCATTTTCATGAAATGTCGCACCATTTTCCTCAATTTCGGGGACGTACCCAAACATCTCTTTCATCGAAATAATAATATAATCCAACCCCTGCATGATCTGGCGGATCTCATCACACTTACCCTGATTACCCGATGCAATAACTATCTTTGTCATTATCAATTAACCGGCTACAATATTAACAAGTTTACCAGGAACAACAATAATCTTTTTGACAGTCTTTCCTTCGATCATCCCTTTGACCTTTTCGAGATTCAGCGCTTTTTTTTCGAGATCCTCCTTCGACATATTCCGATCGGCCTGGAAATCACCACGCAATTTACCATTTACTTGAACAACAACAGTGATAACAGAATCTATCGTAGTACTTTCATCCCAGGTTGGCCATGTCGCCTGTACCATGAATCCCTTTTCACCAAGCTTTTCCCACATCTCATCGGCGATATGCGGAGCATATGGACCGAGCAGTTTAACCAGTGTAATCAGATCTTCCCTGGTTGCACCTGTCGAGTAGAGTTCATTCACGTACTCCATCATCGATGCAATCGCAGTGTTGAACTTCATATTCTCAATATCATTAGTCACCTTTTTAATAGTCTTATGACGTAACTTGAGCAGCGGATCACCTGCAACCTGTTTTGATGCATCATACTCATCGACTAGTCGCCAGACACGTTTCAGAAACCGGCTGCACCCCTCAATGGCTCTTGGATCCCATGGTTTTGGTAACTCAAATTCACCCATAAACATTTCATAAAGACGAAGTACATCTGCTCCATAATTGGCGATAACATCATCAGGATTGACTCCATTGAGTTTTGATTTCGCCATTTTCTCAATTTCAGACTTGAGAACCTCTCCATTTGTTTTACTGACAGCAACATCACCTTTGAATTCTATATCACTGAATTCATAATATTTACCACTCTGATCCTTGTAGGTTGCTGCGAGAACGGTTCCCTGGTGCCGCAATTTTTTAAATGGTTCTTTAGTTGTAACATATCCCAGATCAAAAAGAACCTTATGCCAGAACCGTGAATAAAGCAGATGAAGAACAGCATGTTCTGCGCCTCCGACGTAAAGATCGACATTCATCCACTGTTTTTCGCACTCTTTTGACCATGGCTCTTTATCGTTTGTTGAATCGAGATAACGCAGATAATACCAGCAGCTTCCAGCCCACTGAGGCATTGTGTTGGTTTCCCGCTTTGCAGCTCCACCGCACTCAGGGCAGGTTGTATTCAACCACTCCGGAATTCCCGCAAGAGGCGATTCGCCGGTACCGGACGGTTCATAACGATCAACATCAGGTAACTTGACAGGCAACTGATCTTCGGGTACCGGAACAGTGCCGCACTTTGGACAATGCACAATAGGTATCGGTTCACCCCAGTACCTCTGACGAGAGAAGATCCAGTCCCGCAAACGGTAACTCACCGTTCCTTTTCCAACACCTTCACGTTCAAGAAACTCATTCATCTTCTTTTTTGCATCTGCAGTTGATAGTCCGCTGATAAACCCTGAGTTTACCGAAATTCCCTCATCAGCAAATGCTTTCCCCTCTCCCGGCACGCTACCATCTACAGGTTTCACTACCTGAATTACCGGAATCTGATACTTAGCTGCAAATTCATAGTCTCTCTGATCATGAGCAGGAACCGCCATGATCGCACCAGTGCCATACCCGGCGAGAACATAATCGGCAATCCAGACCGGAGTTTTTGCATTATTTACAGGATTTATCGCATAACCACCGGTAAATACACCGGTTTTATCTTTTGCAAGTTCAGTACGTTCAAGATCGCTCTTTTTTCGTGCGGATAGTTTATATTGCTCAACAAGAGCCCGTTGTGAATCGATGGTAATTTTATCTACAAGTGGATGTTCAGGCGCAAGAACAAGATAAGTCGCACCAAAGAGTGTGTCAGGCCGGGTAGTAAATACTTTTATCTCTTCCCCATCAGCAACACCACCATCGACGTTAAAACAAACCTCAGCACCCTCCGAACGCCCGATCCAGTTGCGCTGCATCATGAGTGTTGATTCCGGCCAATCAACTTCTGAGAGATCTTCCAGCAAGCGGTCAGCATATTTTGTAATCCGCAATATCCACTGACGAAGATCTTTGCGTTCAACCTGAGTTCCGCATCGCTCGCATTTACCACCGGTAACTTCTTCATTGGCAAGTCCGGTCTTACAAGACGGGCACCAGTTGATCGGCATCACACCTTCATAGGCTAACCCCATTTTGTACAGTTTCAAAAATATCCATTGTGTCCATTTGAAATACTTTGAATCGGTAGTATTGATCTCCCGATCCCAATCGTACGCAAACCCAACGGAATTTATCTGCTTTTTAAAATTAGCAACAGCATTTTCTGTTGTTATTGATGGATGAATTCCGGTTTTTATCGCATAATTTTCAGCAGGTAACCCGAATGCATCCCACCCCATCGGATGAAGCACATTCCAACCCTGCATACGTTTATAACGAGTAATTATATCGGTTGCAGTATACCCTTCACAATGTCCTACGTGTAAACCAGATCCTGAAGGATAGGGAAACATGTCAAGTGCGTAAAACTTGGGTTTTGATGAGTCAAAGACTGTTTTATGAAGCTTTGCCTGCTTCCATCGTTCCTGCCATTTTTTTTCTATTATTGAATGTTCGTACAAGCCCAACGAAATCCTCCAGATATCTATTTTTGAAATCAGTTAACAACATTACGAAAATATGCAATAGTTTTATCAAGACCATCATCCAGCGCCACAGTCGGTCCCCACCCGAGCTTCTCTTCAGCAAGCGATATATCGGGTTTGCGCTGCCTGGGGTCATCTGATGGAAGATCGCAGTAAATCAACTTTGATCCACTTCCCACCTTCTTAAGGACCTTTTCTGCCAGTTCTTTTATTGTAAATTCAGACGGATTCCCGATATTTACCGGTCCCGTAAATCCTTCAACATTCATCAACCTTATCATTCCCTCAATCAGATCATCAACATAACAGAATGATCGTGTCTGATTCCCATTTCCATAAATAGTGATATCCTGCCCCTGAAGAGCCTGGACAATGAAGTTAGACACCACGCGACCATCATGGGGATGCATTCTGGGACCATAGGTGTTAAAAATTCGGATAATACGAATATCAACCTTGTTCATCCGATGATAATCAAAAAAGAGGGTCTCAGCAACTCTCTTCCCTTCATCATAACAGCTTCGTATACCAATCGGATTGACATTACCCCAATAACTTTCGGTCTGAGGATGCACTTCAGGATCTCCGTACACTTCTGATGTAGACGCCTGCAACACTCTGGCTTTCACCCTCTTTGCAAGCCCAAGAACATTGATAGCACCCATCACGCTGGTCTTTATTGTTTTTACCGCATTGAACTGGTAATGTACCGGTGATGCCGGACAGGCGAGATTGTAGATCTGATCCACTTCCAGATACAACGGGAAAGTGATATCATGACGCATCAGTTCAAAGTTTTTATAATCCATCAGATGTTCAACATTCATCTTTGATCCTGTAAAGAAATTATCCAGACAGATAACATCATGCCCTTCATTTACAAGACGCTCGCACAGATGTGACCCGAGGAAACCAGCTCCACCAGTCACAACGATTCTCAATCTTTTCATCTTTAATCCTTATTATTATATTGTGTTATCTGTGCCAGTAAACTATTTTGTCAAACAGCGGTAATATTAACATCTTCCATTAATTGCCATACTTCATCTCGGGATATTATTCCAGGACCCCTGTGCAACGCTTTCGAAACACCGCATGCAACAGCCATCCGGCAGGTTTCATAAAACGAAAATCCCCGTTTCCTCCCTACAATAATACCTGCGACAAGTGCATCGCCGCACCCCACAGTGTCAACCACCGTTACCGATGGTGGTATACACAACAGACAATCATTATTCTGTATCGCGATCATCCCATCAGCACCAAGAGAGATAAAAGCCGATGTTATCCCCATATCAATCAGTCGCTTGGCTTTAAGTGCAATATGGTGAACCCCGAGAATTGATTCATCAAAAATCTGCTCAAGCTCAGCATGATTGGGCTTCACCATCTCCGGCCGTGCGCGTAAACCCATCTTCAGTGGTGTTCCTCTACTGTCCAGAAAGGTATGCCCCCCACTATCATTGCACGCTTTTATCATCTTACCATAAACATCATCATCGAAACCATCAGGAATACTTCCTGAAAAACACCAGAACGAGTCGGCTTCACAGCTTTGATTTACAAGTTCAGTAAACTCTTCCTGAAAACGGGTTGCAACCATACTGCCTGCGCTGTTAAGGTGTGTTGTCGTATTTGAAGAGGAATTCAACACGGTAGTATTTATTCGTGCACTCCCATGTACCTGAATAACCTTACTGCTAATTTCCTTCTCTTCAAAATACCGACGGAATCGGGTTGCATCAGTTTCCGGCAGAATCGTATAAAGAGTAACATCATCACCCAGCTCACGTATAACACTTGCTACATTGAGCCCCTTTCCAGCCGGGACAGCAGTAAACGGTAGATTGGTCAGGGTTTGATCAGCAAATGCCTCGGTAACAGTATATGAAACATCGATTGCCGGATTCATCAACGTACAATTTATCAACGAACCATATCTCCATAAAGAAAAAGGTAGAGCATCTTCATCGCTTTAATCATCATCACCGTTAAAATTCCGGCAACAATAAATTGTGAACATCGCAAAACTAACGAAATGATTTTATGGCGATTCATAATGTAACAAAAATACTATAGAGTTAGTTAAAAACGTGATAAAAATGGATATAAATGCGGGAAAAAAGAGGATACCCGCCCTGAACCAGGCGGGTATAGTAGTTATTTTGTAATCAGATCGACTGGAATCACCCCGGAAGCACCAAGATTACCACGATTTTTTGCGAATGACCGATTGGTATCTTTTTCGGTACCTGACATGGAGTCAGCTGAATCCGGATTAGATTGTAAGATCTCCGCTACGTTGGTTGATGAGTTTGATGAAGTAGTAGATGGGACAATGGACTGATTATCGGTGTTTCCTGCGACTTTTGCCTGTTGAATATTCAGCATGAAATATCCGACAACAACAAAGCCGATTAAAAAGAAACTAGTAGAGATAATTGTTCTTTTTGCAAAAACAGAAAAAAATCCGGTATTAGTGTACTGTTTTTTTCCGTTTTCACAAACCCGTTTAATCTCCTTGTCAACAGCTTCTGATGTCGAAACACCAAGCATCTGAATTGAGAATAAGGATTTCCGCTCCTTTTGATACTGTTCTAAAAACTCCTTACAGCTTTCACATTGTGCAATATGCGATTCAAACTGCACACGTTTGCTTTCATCCAGCTCGTCGGAACTGTACAACAGCGCTAATTCTTCCCAATCATTGCACGCCATCAATCCCCCTTTTCTTTAGTTCTTTTCTTATGTTTTTCAAGGCTAGTCTCATCCTTCCAAGTGCTGTATTTATAGGACAATCCATTATGACTGCAATCTCTTTAAACGGTACTCCACCCAATTCACGTAACAGGAAAACTTCTCTCTGAAGAGGATCCAGCTCCTCTACAGCTTCGTTTATTACCTTTCTCAGACTTTGATTCGACAACTGCTGATCCGGTGCATCGATTTTGCTCCCTATCGCTGTCTCCGCATCTTCCTTATGATCAGATTCTACCTTTGCGTGTCTGAAATAGTCTATCGTTCGTTTATGCGCTATACCAAACAACCAACTTAGAAAATTTCTCGAACGGTCGAACTGATCAGCATTACGAAGCGCTGCCAGAAATGTTTCCTGTAATAAGTCTTCTGCGATTTCACGGTCACCAGTCATCCGAAGTAAAAAGCCAAAAACCCTGTTTTTATACTTGTCATAGAGACCGGAAAAACCGCTTGGTTTACCTCCAAGCCAAAGGTCGAACAGTTGTTGATCTTCATTCATGTCTTTTTCTTCCAATATTACGTCTTTTTTTTAGGTTTATTGTTATTATTTTTCGATTATTGTTGCGCCTTCCATAGCAACAGTAATAGAGAAGCCAGGAACACATCTTGATACTGTTTCCATACATTTATAATAAGATACTTTTATTCTGATACAATTCAAAACTGAATATGTGCAAAATCAGGGCCCCTGAATAGATATTTCCCGATTTATAGTACTTTGTTTTTGAAATTTAAAAAAAGAAGATGATTTGGGCCTTCCCCTATCGGGTGGCTGCTCTCTGCCCTTTCCGTTGGGCAGGCATCACTCCGCAAGGCTTCACTTCATTCCGGTATTTTCTGCCCTGCGGTGGAGGAACCACCTGGGTCAGAAAACACTGCTAACCAGCATTGCCATCCGGCTAGCACCTTCTGTCCGAACCAACGCGGTTAAGAGTGTGGTGACTGGTTGCTAAAGAACCACGCCTCTATTGACCTATCTCAACAATTCACTTCGACAATTAAATTATCTAAAAGACAGATCCGAAAAGGTAGCCTGTACTTAAGTACAGACTTCACAAAAAACAACGCGACTATGATAAAGGTGGAATTTCTTTTTCTATCTGATAACAAAATACTAACTAATACATTTAATAATTTTTCTGAGAGAAATCTCCGTACACAAAATTTTGAAAAAAACATGGATACTACTTTTTTTGGCAAAATAACTCCATTCTGTTTATATTAAAATTTAAGGGTTACATTGTTAGTGAACAGCAAAATCTCCTTTTTTTTACTTTATTAAACAGCTGCTTTTTCTGCGAACATTTATAAAGCAAAGAAGCGTCCCGGAATCATTCACCGGCTAATCATTTATACTGAATCCAGACATATTTTTTTTTACTAATAATATGAATATTTCCAATCTGCTGATACGTTTAAATGATGCTCTGTTTAACACTTAAAAAAAAGGAGTCATGATGTGTAATGAAAAGTTGATATTATTATCAGGTAACGAATTGCAAACGCTCCAAAAACTTCATAAAAACAATTTGTTTCATGTTAATTTTTTCAGGATTAACCCGGTTGTGATTGGCATTGTTTTTTTATCGGTGTTTTCGACCAACATTCTTGCCAGCAGAGGTCGTCCGAAAATTGCGAACAATACCATCGTAACCGATAAGGGAACATTAATACGAGGCGCCCGCGTGTCTTTAGATATCTGGGATGAAACACCTTCTCAGGCAGATGTAACTACTATGAAAAACAGCCGTGGACTAAATGCCTTCCATATCTATGCCGAATATGCCGGAAGCAATAGACCCGGAGGATATAATGCTTCCAAAGTAGATAAAGTTATTGACCTGGCATCCAAAAACGATCTGTATGTTGTTTTAACTATCGGTTGTGGTGGTGCCAATGGAAGTTTCAACCAGAATTTTGTAACACAGTTCTGGGCTTTCTATGCCCCTCGCTACAAAGACAGTACTTTTGTTTTTTACGAACTTATGAATGAACCCCAGGCCTGGTCTGCACCCTACAGAGAAAATGTGCTTACTATGGAAAAAAATGGCTATAAACAAATTCGGGAGTTGGCTCCGCAAACGCACATTATGATGATGTCCTATTCTCAACCGGTTAATCCGACACAAGCTGCAAATGAGTGTGAAAAGTTAGGTATCGATTGGACTAACGCATCTGTCGCTTTCCATACTTATGGCATAGACAGGAGAGAAGAAAGCGCTCTGACAGCCTTTTACAATGCAATGAAAAGTAAAGGCATCGCGTACGCATGTACCGAGCCAAATTTGACTCTGAAAGTTATCACCACGCAGCTTTTCGAAAAAGTGGGTGTTTCCCAGACACATTTTATAAATGTTCGCGAAATTGTCAACACTCCGAATGGTTTTACCAATTGGATAACCAGCAATAAAATTTGCTGGAAACCCGATTTCGGCACATGGCCATCATGCCCTGGTACCAGCAATAACAATATCAACACTGTGAGCAGCAACAATGTATCTTCAGTAAACAATCCTGATCAAAACAAAATGTTCAACAGCCTTGGAAAAACAGTATCAAAAAAATCAAACATTTCTACAGGCTATTTCATCTACGAAACAAGCAATAAAACTATGGGCAAAGTGTGTTTCAACAAATCGCGTTTCCCAAGATCTAATCCTTAAGCTAACTTTTGAACTAACAAAGAGATTTAAAAAAGCATCCATTTCCCGGATGCTTTTTAAACTATCCCAACCATCTTTATCAGATAAAGCGCGTTTCTTGTTGTTGATGGTCCATTTTTCAATATGTAATCAAATGCAATCCCGTATTCATCATACGTCTCAGAAAAATGATAATTTTCATAACCGCTTCCGGAACCCATGGCAAGTTCACATAATTTCAGATCGTGCGTGGAAATCAATCCGATATTACCGGGTTGCTTCAGTTTAGCAAGAACAGCAACAGCCCCCTCATGACGGTCGGTTGAATTTGTTCCTCTGAAAAGCTCATCAAGTAAATAAAGTATCGGCGTTCCATCCTTATCAGCAGTTATTATTCTCTTAATCTTTAATAGTTCAGCATAAAAAGTTGAAACATTACTGGTAAGATCATCCCCTATCCGCATTGATGAAAATATTCTCAGAAGTGGTACACTCATGGACTTTCCACAAACCGGTGCTCCGGCAAACGCAAGCACTGCATTGACCCCAAGTGTTCTTAAGTACGTACTTTTCCCTGACATATTGGATCCGGTGATAATAGCGACCTGATTATCATTGATTGAAAAACTGTTACAGATTCGTTTATCACCTGGTATCAGCGGGTGCCCCAGAGATTCACAAGTAATCGACATTGTATTATTCAGTGTCGGGTAGCCCCATCCGGAGTTTTCAAATGCAATCGCTGCAAAACTGTTCAGCGATTCTAAGTGTCCAATAATTTCCAGCCATTTTCTGATATTTTTTCCATTATTTTTTTTCCAGACTTCTGCCAGTATTCTCAATCGAAAATCCCAGAGTAATGCGGTATTTGCAACAAAATGTCCCAGCGGATTATACCGAACTTCCATGGATGAAACAATTTTTGCAAGTTTTTTCAGCTCAGTGCTAACCGGAGATCCAGCATTCGTGAATAGTTCCTTTTTGAATGTCCCAGGAAGATTTTCGGTAAAAGATGTCTTCTCAATGTGTGACAAAAGTTCAGAAAAGACAAGTATTCGTGATCCGTTTTTTTCAAATGTATCCATATAGCGCATATTTGACATGCGAAACAACAGAAACGTACCCAGATGAAGACTATACAATATATATGCAAGAAGTGGAAGGTTAAAAAAGACAATACTACTTACAGCTATACATGCGACTATAAGTGGTTCTGCTGCTATTAATCCAACATTAAAAAAGCCCCAGCGACTCACATCACTCTCAGCCCACTTTAGAAGTGCATCCTGAGATTCGCGCATATCACAGTCAAGTGAGGCGGCTTCAAAGGCAAGCCTGAAATCGAAATTACCAGCACACTCACCAATAGCACTCTGCCGCTCTTGTACTTGTTCAATAGAGATTGGTGTTCGAAGCAGATCTGAAGCAAGTTGCTTCTTTCCGTAAAATGTATGCGCTGAAGAGATCCACTGGAAAAGTGACCCTTTTCCAAAAATATCGAGATCAGTACTATAGGGATGTTCATTATCGATAAACTCTGAACCCGAGTCTGAGTATTCAATCCATTTATTGTTGAGCCTGTTTAAAAATCGCTGCAATACTGATAAAATTTGTTGTAATTTTTTCTTTTGCTTGTGAAGCCGTTCGTGATAGATCACCAGAACAAAAAAGAAACCCGACCCCAAAATTATGGTCACAAAAAAAAGTGGGACACCGATCCGCCATGTGAATACCGCTCCGGCAATCACAGCAACCGCGACTGCAAGGCGGACATTGGAGATCAGATTGATCTGATTCTGTACTTTTTTAAGTTGTGCAGTATAGTCGGTGAAATGGGATTTATAGAAGTTGATTATATCACTGCTACCATTACCCATTGCAGTACCCTCAGTTCAGATCATTGCTTATCGGCTAATGTAAACGAACGCAGGGTTTCATCAGCTGCTTTATCAGAATAGAATGATTTCCACAAATAATAAAAACCATCCATCAGTTCTTTTTCAGTGAAATTTTTCGGTTTGAAAACAATATTCCCATGATTCCAGATTGAATAATTTCTGTGAAGAATTCTGTTTTCCCGAACCGCCTGTTCACCAAACGGTGTTCCCGGAAATGGGGTGATAATGTAAAATTCAGCAAGATCGATCTTGCTTTCATACGCAAACTTCAGTATTCGGTCGTACACACTGGCGTCCTGGTTATCAAACCCAATACCAAACGACGCGAAAAAGTGAATTCCCGCATCTTCAATCATCCGTACCAGATCAATACCCTTCTGCCACTCCTCCTGAGTACATTCCGGACTGAACAGCCTTTCGGATACTCTGTCAAATCCGAAAATAGTGTACATCGATGACGCTCCACCCTTTTTCAGTTTCCGGTAAAACTCCGGATCAGAGATCATCATCATTGTTGATGCAAGGAAGATACTTACGTCCAGTTCCTGAGTTCGTTCCATTATATCAAGAAGAAATTTATTGTACCGCTTACTTGGCAGCATTATTGTATCATCAGTAAAATAGAATTCCTTATAGGGCATCCTGACAATATCGTCAACGATATTATCAACCGGACGTAAACGGATCTTAACGCCCTCTTTCCCGGGAATCGGA
This sequence comes from Chitinispirillaceae bacterium, assembly GCA_050301235.1. Classification (GTDB taxonomy): domain Bacteria; phylum Fibrobacterota; class Chitinivibrionia; order Chitinivibrionales; family Chitinispirillaceae; genus JAFGIN01. Next base: position 24,921 of record JBNKZD010000049.1, read on the forward strand.
CAACCCGCACATCGTACCATACAACCCCGTGATGTCAACACCAGATGAGCATTCCATTTGTATAAATCCCGAGGAAAAATTTCACGTTTGGGAATTGGCATTTTCGCCAGATCATACTTCTGGTCACTTTTATAAAACTTTTTGAATGTCCCATTCCGGAAATCAGCAAGGATCTCATCCCATACCGATTCCACTTCTCCGATACAGACGGCGTCTGCATGAAGAATCGCTTCCTGAGGAATCGCAGTTGGATGAATTCCACCAAGAATAACCTTTTTGTTATGTTTACGATACTGGTCTGCGATTTCATAAGCACGCTGTGCCTGTGGTGTGAAACAACTTATAGCAACAAGATCAACATCTTCATCATAGTTTACCTCCTGACCAATGTTATCATCGGTAAGGACCACTTCGATATCATCAGGTGTAAGTGATGCAATAATCGGCAGTGCCATTGATGGCGGCATTGTGTAATTACCTACAAGGTACTTCTCTAACAGAGAGTCCAGAGCAGAATGTCCTTCAAGGAACTTATTGAAATGTGGATAAATCAATCGAAGCTTAAGTTTTTTCCCTTGTTGTATCATTTACCTTCCTTAACCTTTAGACAATAAACATTTTCCCCTGCAACAAATTCAGAATCGAATCATTGTTGAGGCAGGGTGTTTCGTGAGAAACTACATGCAATTTAAAATGAAATGAGGGAACTGAGGAAATCAAACCTGTTACAGCAGGAGTAACATGTTTATTCAAAATTCACAACACAATTTGCTGAAACTGCTATGTGATACTCATTTCAGGATACGTTATTTAAATATAACAATTTTCCGGCAAAAAGTCATAATTGTTAGTTTTGGGAATGTCAGATTATTGCCGATTAACGGTTTAATGCATCAAGAAAATGTTTTCGTTTATGTTCGTTTCGATGTTCCGGACAAAATTTGGGGTAAACAAACTGCTTTGGGAATATTTTTACCTCAAACTCCTGCCCACATCCTTCCAGAGCACACTTTTGAACAAGTGTTTTTACTGTCTTGAAATCATGCTCAAACACCTGATTTTTAACCGAGACATGTTCCTGCCCCTTCTTTTCTTTAATTCTGTTGTGCTGCACGCGGTGGAATTCACAATATTTTGAAGTCTTACACCCTTCAAACACTTTTCCGCACCCCTGATATAAGCACACTTTTTTTACTAAAGGTTGTTTTTTTGGAATTTTAGGAATTAACATATGCTTTTACTCTTTTTTGATGAATCGTTTAAATAGATCATACCATCAAAAAAGAGTTAGATCAAGGTATCAGAACTATTTACTCTTTCGACCACATCAGTTTCACAGGATGGGTTAAAAACCTGTATAAGGACTCCAACAGAGGTGAATTAATCATTATTGAGGGCTTTTGTGATATTTCGAGACAAGCTTTCTCGATATGAAGTTTTTTATCTTTAGTTCGAAACTGGATCACATTTTGTCCATGAAGGCAGAAAAAGCACTCCTGAAGATCCTTTTTTCCCGGAATAGGATAGATCTCCTGATAACGTGCAATCATTTTCTGAATTGTTTTCTCTTTGTTAACCATATATCCCCCTGTGCTGTTACGACATTAGTTGTTATTCTAATAATAGAATCATGGGGGGATCAATTTTCCGGAATTGCGATTTCCGGTATGGTACTACTTTGACCCTTACAAAGGTACTTAAACGTATCATTTAGTGATGTAATCACCTGAAGTGCTTTCCTGCTGTCTGATTCACTTCCACTTTCCAGCGAGCAATAACAATAATCATAGAGCAAATAAAGACTTCTGCTCACCTGGTCCTTATCAACGAGCGATCGTTCAAGCTGAACAATGATATTCTGAGCACGGTCCAACTGCAACCTGTTGTTGTTTTGATCATCACCGGAAACAGCTTGCCGAATCAACTGCCCGCATTTCTCGTGAAGCATACATATCACCCGTGCATGGGTTGCAGTCTGAACCTGAATTCTCGAATAATCCTGTATATGTTTGTCCCTTGTGCTCATATGTACTGTCTACCTTAAATCAACCAAGCAAGCCCATGATATGGCTCTGTGAAATCTCATTGAACCGGCTGAAAGCGGACATACTCCCCTCCTGAAGTAAGCGTGCTCTGGTGAGTTCCATTATGCCATCAGCCATATCCTCATCGCGTATCACCGACTCTGCCGCCTGTGTATTTATTGCAGCAACGGCCAGGTTATTGACGGTAGATTCCAGTCTGTTAACTGTTGATCCTACAACGCTTCGTTGAGAACTGATATTTTTTATTGCTGTATCAAGAGCCGACAACGATGAAGCTGCACCACTGGAAGTTGCTATTGATGATCCGCTCAACCCTGTTGAAATTGTAGTAAAATCGATTGCTGGAAGTGTAATCTGATCACCTGCATTTGATCCAACCTGAATCTGCGCAGTACCGGAACCAAGACCTGTTCCATTGGTGAGATTCTGCCTGTTAAATTGTGATGAATCAGCAAGACGATCCAATTCAGTATTTAGTTGCTGGTATTCTTTGTCTAGTGCCTGACGGTCCCTGTCGTTAAGAGTATCGTTTCGGGACTGAACTGCAAGTTCACGCTGTCTCTGAAGAATACTGCTGACCTCATTTGCAGTTCCATCAGCAATATCCAGCGCCGACATGGCATCATCGATATTCTGCGATGCCATTTTGAATCCCCTGATATTACTTCGCATTACCTCAGAAACACCAAGTCCGGCAGCATCATCAGATGCCCGGTTAATACGTTGGCCAGTAGAAAGTCTTTCCAGGATCTTTTTAAGATCACTGCTGGTTTTTCGCAAAGAACGTTCCGTCGTTTTTGCGCCTACCAAATAGCTGTTACCAGTACTTTGTAACTGCATGTACACCTCCCTGTTTTAATCATTTAAAGCTTCCCCATTTTTTTTATCGGTATTTTACAGAAAAACTTTAGTTTTTTTAAAAATTTTTCCACTAAATAAACCGCTTAAATAACCGATACTTATAACAGGAACAGAGTTTGGAGTAACATAATTTCAGATTTTCAGGGGCACTTCTCATGGAAAAACATCCTTTGATACCGCACTATCTCGACATGAGCAATCACACGTACAATGTGACTAACTTTTTCTTTCTTGAACATCTGCTTAAAGCACGGGCAGACCTTCATCTGGAAACAGGAAAGCACACGTTTGATCAGGAAGTGAATGTATATCTAACCGGTCTTTTAGCCTCACTTCTGTCATCAGGATCTATAATTATTCAAAAACCTTATGTCAGTGCATTTGATACTGATGTCCGAGCGTGGCTTGATGCCCACCCTGGAGCTAGAAACGAATATATGGTATACCGGGATAATGCTGATTTCAGACTTCTGCTATCGGGATTATTTGATGGAACCGAACATAAAGGATCGTACCAGCATATCGTTCTTACCGATGAATTTGATATCGGACG
>JBNKZD010000050.1:0-15534 GCA_050301235.1 Chitinispirillaceae bacterium
CCATGGGGAATATTCAGTATTGACATAAAAAGGACTGGATTCAAAGTCGATAGCTGGATTTGGTTTACTGAAATTTATTGATGGGACCAACACTTTATGGTGTAACATCAGTACTGTTTTAATAAAGCCGGCAATCCCGGCTGCCACCCCGGTGTGACCAATATTACTTTTGACGGAGCCGATTGCACAGAACTGCATTTTCTGAGTGGTCTTTCTGAATGCCTGGGTCAGCGATTCTATTTCAATTGGATCACCCAGAGGTGTTGCAGTACCGTGTGTTTCGATGTAGCTGATTGTTTCTGCTGGGACATTCGACAATTTTTGTGCGGAAAGTATAACGTTAACCTGTCCATCAACTCCAGGTGCAGTGTAACTAACCTTTTTTGCACCATCATTGTTAATTGCTCCACCTTTGATTACTGCATAAATGTTGTTTTTATCTGCTAAAGCAGATGAAAGTTTTTTAAGTATTACTACGCCAGTTCCATCACTGAATGTAGTGCCGGATGCCTTTGCATCAAAGGGGCGGCAGTGTCCATCATTTGAAAAAATTGATCCATCCTGATGCAGGTGGCCTCTATATAAAGGTATGGAGATTTCGCATCCGCCAGCAAGTGCCATTGTACAATCTCCCCGTCGTATTGCCTGACAAGCTAACATTATAGCGACCAGAGATGTTGAACAAGCTGAACTTACACAGACACTGGGGCCGGTAAGATTGAGTGCGTGGGAGAGCCTGGTGGCGAGAAAATCTTTCTCATTACCCAGGTCTATTTGTAATTCCCCGACTTTATCGATAATATCAGGCCGGGTTAATAAATTATTTCGAAGATATAAACTGCGGCCCATTCCTGCATAAACTCCAACTGAAGTATTTGGAGGTTGCGAAGTGTATCCGGCGTTTTCCAAAGCCCGGTAAGCAGTTTCCATGAATAATCTGATCTGTGGATCCATAACTTCAGCCATCTGTTGCTGAATTCCAAAAAAATACGCATCAAAAGACTCCGGATCAGATACCATCCCTTTTGCACAAATATACAGATCATTATCTTTGATTGAAGTATCAATACCTGCAGGAATGTCATTTTTGCTGAAAAAAGAGAGTCCTTCCCGACCTTCAGAGAGCAATTGCCAGTATTCTTCAATGGAGGATGCGCCTGGTAAAAGACATGACATTCCAACAATTGCCACATAATCATCTGTTTGTGAATTTTCAGGGTCTGTATTCTGGTCTGTAACTGCAATATCGGGTTTCCTTCCGCTTAGAACCTGTGCCTGTTCTCGAATCGTTGGATGCTGAAAAACAAGAGCAACGGTGACTTTTTGATCATACATTTTTTTTAGTGCAGCAGCAAGACGTGCTGCAAGTAAAGATGTCCCACCTGCTTCAAAGAATTTCAGATCCAAAGGTATGTTGCGTTGTTCTAAAAGCTCCTCCCACAATGCTGCAATTCGTTTTTCTTCCCTGGAATAGAGCACCTGTTCAGAACTCGTTTCTGTTTTTGGTTTGGGCAATGCTTTCCTATCAATTTTGCCGCTCACACTAAGTGGAAATGTATCTAAAAAGACGTAAAAAGATGGGTGCATATATGCCGGCAAGTTGCTGGTGACTGCACTACGAATATCTCCAAGCAATTCGTGTTCACTCTTTTTGTTTTTTGTTCGAATTACATATGCAACGATATGCTTATCGTTTGTAATGTCATTTCTGACAATAGTAACACATTGTTCAACGTATGGTGTATTTGCAATTACTGATTCGATTTCCCCTAGTTCAATCCTGAAGCCGCGAATTTTAACTTGAAAATCGAGTCGGCCAAGAAATTCGATAACTCCGTCATCAAGCCATCTGGCAAGATCACCAGTTTTGTATAGCGAACCCCCCATTTCCGGGTGTGTATGTGTAAATGGAGATGGAATAAACTTGTTCGATGTTAAATCGCTTCTATTTAAATAACCTCGCGCGAGTCCGATACCACCAATGTGGAGTTCTCCCGGTACGCCGATTGGAACTGGTTGCAGTAAGTTATCAAGGACGTAAAGTTGCGTATTAGAAATAGGCGCTCCAATAGGAACAATTGTTCTTTTATCTGTACGTTTACATTCCCAAACCGAAACGTCGACGGATGCCTCTGTTGGACCATATAAATTGTATAATCGGGTAGTACGTGGCATTCTCTCGAAAAAACGGAGCTGGTGTGTGTATGTTAAAGCCTCTCCACTGCATATTACGTAGCGGAGCGTTGTACAATGTGTGGCCTCAATTTCCTCTATAAATATTCCAAGCATTGGCGGGACAAAATGGACAACCGTAATTCCGGCGTCTTGAATGAGGTTTGCGATATAAACGGCATCCTGATGGCCGCCAGGCCGGGCCATTACAAGTGTTGCACCTGTTATTAATGGCCAGAAAAATTCCCATACAGATACATCGAATGTAAATGGAGTTTTCTGAAGAATCTTATCTTTTTCAGATAAATTGAATTCCTTCTGCATCCATAAGAGGCGGTTGCAAATACCCCGATGAGGTATCATAACACCTTTTGGCGTACCCGTAGAGCCTGAAGTATAAATTACATATGCAAGATCATCCGGAGTAGCCGTTTCCGCTGGGTGTGTTTTTAAATCTTCAATACTATCATCGGGGAAAGAACTTTCAAGAAGTAATACCGGTTGTGTAGCTTGCAAGTCAAGTGTTTGCAAAAATTTATGTTGTGTGACCATTACTGCTGGTTGTGCTTCTTTAAGAATATAGGATACACGGGACGTCGGATAACCAGGATCGATGGGTAAATATGCAGCTCCGGCTTTCAGGATTCCCATAAGACCAGCAACAAGTTCAAGTGATCTTTCGGCACAAATACCAACAATTGAACCCCGCCTTGTACCAAGTTTTGTAAGTGATCGAGCAATGGCGTTTGACCAGTTGTCTAATTGTTTGTACGAAAGAACGGTGTTATTATATTGAAGTGCAGGGGCTTCAGGTGTACGGAGCACTTGTTCCTTAAAAAGCGAATGAAGTGTGGTCTCGAAGTGTAAATCTGCCTTTGTGTTGTTAAACCTGTAGGTCAGGGTATGATATTCCTTATCTGACAACAGTGACATTTTCGTGATTAACGTTTGTGGAGTATTACATGCGTTGCTGATGAAATTCAGAAAATGTTCAGTCATTCTCTCAGCAGTTTTAACATCGATAATATCAGAATCATATTCCCAGAAGCATTGAATTGTATCTTCATTATCCCAAAAATTGGCAAAAATATCAAGCTGGGATCCTCCCTGGTGATAAAACACAGGCTCAATAGAAAGATCGCGTAGCGAAAGAGTCATCGGATGTTTAAATGTGAAACCACATTGATATATGGGATTGTGGCTTGGGTCTGCTGGTATGTTTAATACTTTTGCTATCTGTTCGAGAGGCACTTCCTGGCGACTATGTACATCGAGTACCGCTTTTCTGGTAAGAAGAAGAAGATCTGAAAAGGTGGTTGTATTGTTAATAGCGACTGAAACTGGGAGAGTATTGACAAAGCAGCCCATTGTGTTTTTAATGTCATTCTTGCGTCTATTGGCATATGGCACTCCGACAACAATTCTATCCTGGCCGCAATACCTGTATAGAAATCCGATATAGGCGCTAAGGAGCACTATAAATGAGTTTAATGACGGGTCCTGACATAATTGTCTGATTCTGTTAACACTGTCGAGTGGAAGTTCAAGTTTTATTGCGTTACCAGAGAATGTTCTGAACGTCTGGCGTGGATGATCTAATGGAAGGTTTAGTGTCTCTTCACTATCAAACAATAGGTTTTTATAAAAAGTAAGCATCTCGTGAAATTTATTTGATGTTAACCATTCCTGTTGAGTCTCACTGAATTTTGCATACGAGACAGTTTCATTGTTAACTCCATGTAAGTCGGTTTCAGAGTTGTAAATATGTGATAACAGTTCCCCAAAAATATCATTACTTCTCAAATCGGTAATTATATGGTGCATGGAAAGAACAATGATATATTCTGTAGTTTTTAATCTGAGTATCCTGCATCGGATAAGAGGCCCCTTTTCCAGATCAAAGGAAAGAGCAGATTCATTTTCAATTGCCTGTGTAACTTTTTCAGATTCGTACTGAAAACCATCATAATCATCGGTGGTAACATTGATTGGGTTAAAGGGATGTATCACCTGAAACAATGTATCTGTTTCCATTATGAACGTTGATCGCAAAATTTCATATTGTTTCACAATGGTATTAATACTATTCTGGAGCTTGTAGATATCAAGTGTGCCATGGGTCTTAAATACGGAGGTGATATTGTAAGCCGGGCTTTCGGGATTCAATGTATTCAGAAGCCAAAACTGTTGTTGAATTGCTGATGCTAAAATTTTTCTGGTGTTATTTTCTGCTTCCACAAAAACTCTCTTTCGATCATGTAACGTAATCAGGCCTGCAATAATTCAATAAGCCCGATTGTAGTATTTAAAAATGCAACAGGTCTTCCTTCAAATAATACCGCAGCTTTCGGTTCCGAAATCAAAAGCGCGCCTGTTTTTAAATAAGATTCAATAGCCTGATTCAAGTCTGAAACTTCAAAACACATATGATAAATAAAACTGTTTCTTTTTAAAAAGGGCTTGACTGTTTCACCACTGATTAACTCGAATGGGACACTGTCTTTTAAATATACCATTGAGATTGAAACATTCTGATTTTCATCAAAAATGATTTCAGAAACAGTGATAACATGATAGATCTGTTTAAGATGATTGATAGCATCATTGATATGTAAACAAGCAATTCCAAGGTGGTGCAGTTTCATTGTTTTCCCCGGATTACCTTTACAATATTTAATAAACTTTTCATTGAGCCCATTTCATGTATAGTGAATTTCATTGAAAATTCACTGGAAAGTGCTGAAAAAAGATTTATCTGAGTTAAAGAGTCCCAACCTTCAAGTGTAGTGATTTCTGTTTCCGGAGCAATTTCCAATGTTGATGAATCAAGAATGTCCCGAATGATAGTTGTTACTTCGTTTAGTATGTCAATTTCATCCATCCTGTTCTCCAATTATCTTAATTATATTTGTAAGCCGCTTGTAATTTTTTACAGGTTTTAGATTCCAGATAGCAGTGCCCGATTCTGAATTTTTGACAAATTCAAAGCCGAAACGGGAAAATAAATCTGATACGAGACCGTTTTTTGCCGAAGGAGAATAATAGCCGTAAATGGTATCGATCTCATTTTGAATACATTTACCAACAAACTCGTCAAACATTGCATATTCCATTTCACGATTAAATACGCGGCAACTCATTACCCACAGGTCGATATGAATATCTTTACAATCGCCGATTCTGCCTAGCATTACTGATACAAGGCCATTATCTCCGAATTTGTCCCGAAGTTTACCGTAAATGCCAATAAATGCTGGATTATCCAGAATCTGTTCAATTTCAGTTTGTGTGTATCGTTTGACTGTCAAATTGAATTGATTGGTTTTATTTGCCAATTGAAAAATTCTCTCGATATATGTGCGGTTAAAATGACCGATTTCTGCAACCATATCAAGAGAATTCAAAAAAGCATCATGGCTTATAAAATTTTCTGCTTCATGAAGCCGGATGCTGTTCTCATTGTAGAACTGGTTTCGGTTAATATCATCGTTTAAAAGAGTAACGGTATCAAAATATCCTGCTTTATCAATAATACCGGGAAAAAAAACTTCATCATTTCCTATATCCGGTACTTCCACATCCGGCAGATTGACACTAACCAATTCACGTTCAGCCGGATTATCATCTACAAAAACGACACTGTCCAGACCTACATTCAGCTCTGTTGCAATTTCTTTAATCATTGTGTCCTTGGAAGCCCAGGATGATTTTATGGTTGCGAAATCGGCAAGGCTGAGAACAGAATCCGGATGAGTAAGCCCGTCTTTCGCGTTTTGCATCTCATTTTTGGAACAGATGGCAAGCATCAGACCTCTGTTTTTCAAACACTTTACGTAATGCTGAAATTCAGAAAAAGCTTCTCCCCGTGCTGTATCCTTGCCCAGTTCGATTCCACTTACACCGTCATCTCCGATAACTCCGCCCCAGAGCGTATTATCTAAATCAACAACCAGAAGTTTTTTACTTTTACCCAGGATTGCACCTAAAATAGTAGAAACGTTATTACAAAAAACAGGTATTGCCTTGTAACTCAGTGAATATTTAAATGCGAACCAGTACGAGGGATCAAACCATTCATTAATCCCCATCATTGATGATAGATAATGTACATCATTAATATGAAGATAATTTTTCTTTCGTGCCGCTAAAGAAAACTCCCGGTTAAGACTCAGAACATAGTTGACCCTACCCCTGTGGTCAACGGCGTCCAGATTTCCTAATAATCTGTAATGCGGTAATTCAAAATTATTCTGGATGATTTCGCAATGATATTTTTCATGTAATAGGGACCAGATTTTTTTATAGGTGCCAATGGTTTGTTTGACTTTTTCGTTAACATCATCCTCTGAATCATTAAAGTCGGGATATGAATGAATGTTAACGATTCCAGAATGAATGACTACAAAACGTGGATTGAAGGAATCAAGGTTTGCGTTATCAAAAACAGCCTCTTCATAATAACGATTGTATTGAGATTCGTAAAAAACAGGTTGAATTCCGATTCTCAAAAGAAATAATTCCAGAATATCACGTATTTCAGCAGTTGTTGAACCACCAAGAATTGCTATTCTACAATCTGATTTTTTTTCCCCATTAGAGAGCAACGCCCGTTTAAAAGCTTTCTTTTTCCTGATAATTACATTCAGATCAAATGGATAGCTGAGCGGATCCCGCATTACTTAATCCTTTTTATTACACTACAGGTTCTATTGTTTTACTGGATTTCATTAAAGAAATCTCCTGGATCGCAGAAGTTGTCCGGAATGCATTTGCCGGTCCGAATTTTAATAACTCAAGTTTCTCATAATCCGGCTTACCATCGGTGAATACTGAAGGATGGGTATAATGTTCGATTATTTCACCGAAAAAAATCTCCATATCATGTACCGAATATTTGTGTATGACTCTACAACCCAGACAAGATATACACTCTGTTATAAGAGGTGCATTTACTAACGACCCATATTGTATTTGAAACACAGTTGATTTATCAACATCTGAGCCTGAAACAACGCCGCAGTAATCCGCTTTAGGGATAATCGCTTCTGTTGGAAAATTGACACTAAATTCCCCATGTTCATGGATACCTATATTGGTATAATGGCTTTTATGGGATGAAATATATATCACCGGTTTTTCTTTTAAGTTGCTCAGCATTGCGAAATTGCCAAGTACATTGAAATTAGCTTTCTCATTCACTTTTGCCCCGCAAAGAATTACCGGTGTGCCAAACACAGTTGGAGATAGATTTTCAGATATTTTTACCAGTGGGGCATTTTTGTCGAAATTCTTACTTTTTTTCATTGGTTTTCCTTTGCAACCAGACAAACCTGCACCATAAATTACTATCAAACTCTGAAGTTTTAAAAATAATCTTCGTGGCATTTTTTCACTCATAATGATTCCATAAAAAATTGTTTCGCCAGTTATGACAGAATTTTTAATTATATGATAAAGTATTTAAGTCGCATTTTCTACCTTTTCGAAGATTCCATTGGATGATGGTAAACTGCAATATACAATAAATTATATCTAAGGGGTTCGAAAACAGAATTTTTTCATAGCACATAGAGTAGAATTGTTATATTGGTACAATTTGCTTTTGTGACTCCATAAGTTCAATTCTTCCTGAATATGAGGTAACTTTAAGTGGTAACACAGGGATGATTTCAGGTGGATAGTTCAAAATAAAAAAGCCACCTGAGAAGGTAGCTTTTTAAACCGATCAAAAATTTAAGGTAATTAGTTATACTTTTCTTGTAAACAGTGCAACAAACAGAAAACCACTTCCAAGTAGTGCAATCGCTGCTGGCTCCGGGACTTTTACAGTGCCCTTACCAATTATATTATCATTAGTTGGGATAGTATGGATCAATCTCACCATCATAAAAATTATAACCACCAATCAGGGATAATGATGAACCATCAAGTTTGAAAGCTTCAAAATCCCACTGCTGTCCGGTAATACATCCATTAGAGACCTCCTGGTCCTCATTAAAATAGAGAAGCTGTGACGGTCGTATCGTGACTGAGGGCTTATTTTGTACTATCTGCAGAATACGCAGCTATCCACCCCTCGCTCATCCTCCTTCCTTCTTCAAAAATTGTCCCTCCAAATTGCAATACAATTAGCAGAGAAGAAAAAAATGAAATGGAGATGATTATGAACGCCGTTTTCAAAAAAGAAGTTCTCAAAATTGATTGTGAACAGGAGGTAACTCGTATCTGTGGAAGGATTCGGTCTCTACTGGGGATGGAATTAAAGCGAAGGGGTCTTGTTATCGGTGTAAGTGGCGGGATCGACAGTAGTGTTACACTTGCATTAGCGGTGAGAGCACTAGGGAATGAGAAGGTACTGGTACTTCAGATGCCGGAAAAGCATTCTGCTGTTGAGACACTGCATCTCAGCGGTTTGGTGGCAGAACATTTCGGGGTGGAAAAGATACATGAGGATATAACAGGAGTGCTGGATGCAGTTGGCTTTTATAGACGCTATGCAGACAGCGTACAGACCATAATACCTGCCTATAATGAGTATTGGAAATCGAAAATTGTTTTACCAGACATGCAGAAATCAAAAAATTATTCGATATTCTGGATAGTGGCTGAATCACCTGATGGCGAGGTGATCAGGGAGCGTCTGGACCTCAAAGCGTATCTTGGGATTGTCGCTGCGACAAATTTCAAGCAGCGTATCCGAAAAATGCTGGAATATTACCATGCTGACCGGTTGAACTACGCAGTCGCTGGGACTCCAAACCGGCTCGAGTATGACCAGGGCTTTTTCGTAAAATTGGGTGACGGTGCTGCTGATGTCAAGCCTATCGCGCATCTGTATAAATCCCAGGTGTACCAGATTGCGGAGTATCTTGGGGTTCCGGAGGAGATTCGCAGGCGTCCACCGACCACCGATACCTATTCGCTTTCGCAGAGCCAGGATGAGTTCTATTTTCAGTTACCTTACGATAAGCTTGATTTGTGCTTATATGCAAAAAATAACGGGATCGATGCTGCAACCGCTGCTCCGATTGTTGGTTTGACCCCTGACCAGGTGCAGAAAGTTTTCGCTGATATTGACACAAAGCGGAAGACTACGAGGTATTTGCATCTGAAACCACAGTTGATTGAGAGTGTTGTTGAGATTGGGGAGTGACGAGGCGGGAGAATGGCGGGGAGACAGAGGGGCAGAGGGGCAGGGACGGGGCGCAATGCCATTATAAAGAATGGAAATTACCTGTTTTTTCAGATATATTCCTTTCCGGCACTAAAGTGCTGGCCACACGCATTTTTTTCAACAATCCGCCCGTGAAGTCACACAGAGACACGCTTATTCAGCGCACCCGTGCGAAGCATGCAATTTACACAATCGCATCACTAAGCAGCTCCCATGGAAGGAGAGCTGTCACGATAGCATCGTGACTGAGGGAATTAAATTCAAGGTCTATATATCGAGTGTAGATTAAAAAACAAGGCTAATTGAGTGAAAACGATGTACCTCATCGAGTCCCAGGTGGCTTCGAGAGCCTCAGCCACCTTCCTCTATTTGCACCTACTGTCCACTGCCTTCCCCCCTCAACCTCAACCTAATTATTCTCAACCTTTTTTATAAATCGCCAAATCCTTCTTGCTCAAAACTTCCTTAATGTCATAAAAAATGCCATCCGGTTTCATATATTTTCCCAGACCATCTTTACCCATCGTAACGAACTCACGGTGACTTACTGCAAGGATAACAGCATCATACATACTGGTAGCTGGGTTTCCGATAAGGTCAATGTCGTATTCGTGCTTGACTTCATCTGTGTACGCTGAAGGATCCCAGACATCGATATCGGTACCAAATTCACTCAGCTCATTGATAATGTCAATTACTCTTGAGTTGCGGATGTCGGGGCAGTTTTCTTTGAAGGTGATACCACAAATGAGAACTTTAGCTCCCATCACCTGCTTTTTCTGGCGTATCAATCTCTTTACCAGTTCTCGACCGTAATAGCGTCCCATGGCATCATTGATCCGGCGTCCTGCAAGGATGAGTTGCGGGTGATGGCCGATCTCTTCTGCTTTATACGAGAGATAATAGGGGTCAACGCCGATGCAGTGGCCACCGACAAGGCCGGGCTCAAATGGCAGGAAGTTCCATTTTGTACGGGCTGCTTCGAGGACTGCGCGGGTAGGAATATCCATTTTATCGAAGATGATTTTCAGTTCGTTCATAAATGCAATGTTGATATCACGCTGTGTGTTTTCGATTACTTTGGCAGCTTCAGCGACTTTAATTGACTCTGCCTTGTAGACACCCGCTTTTACCGCTGTTGCATAAACATGTGCAACTTTTTCAAGCGTTTCAGGCGTATCTCCGGAGACGATTTTTGTGATTTTGGAAAAAGTATGTTCTTTATCACCCGGGTTGATTCGTTCTGGAGAGTACCCCACAAAGAAGTCCTTTTTCCAGATAAGACCAGATTCTTTTTCAAGGACTGGAACGCACTCATCTTCAGTAACTCCGGGATATACTGTTGATTCGAACACAACAGTAGCACCCTTCCGAAGATTTTTTCCAACGGTCTGGGATGCTTTAACCACAGGAGTGAGGTCGGGATTGTTATGAGCATCAACCGGCGTAGGCACTGCGACAATAATAAAATCGGATTCAGAAAGGATTTTCGGATCATAATGATAGGTGAGTGATGAGTTTTTCAGATCCTCATTTGCGACTTCTTCATTGGGATCAACACCGCCTTTAAGTGTTGCAATACGTTTCTCATTGATATCAAACCCGATTGTTTTAAAATATTTAGCCATTTCGATGGCTAATGGAAGACCGACATACCCTAAACCAACTACTGCAACATTATATTCGCTCATATACCCTCAGTTGAGTTGTGTGTGCTTAAATCGTTAATACTCGAAAATAGTAAACGGAATGAATGGGAAGTTAGAAGTGAGAAGTGTGAAATGTGAAAAAATGGCGAAATTGCTATGATCGCTCAATTTCCTAAACTCAGCCCTCAGTCCCTCCACCATTTACAAGGGAGGGAAAGAGAGGTGCAAATTAATATTCTGCCATGCCGCAGGCATAATGCCTCTCTAACCCACACCAAATCGCCTCGGGCGTCCATATTTTAAAAATTCAGGGTGAGGCGAACGCGAATCAAGCGAATATCGCATCTCTCACTCCCACACCAAAAGAACTGAAAACTGCATTAAAATGCAGGCCACACATTATGCACTCAGGCTCTCACGTTCCAATGCTCTGCTACGTCCACCAATCATCGGAAAAACCAGCCACTTCCTCCCCGCAAAATTTAGCATCAACCCAATCCCGCTTGCAAAAATTTTACTTAATGCAGGAGAGAACTGATGAAACATAAATAGATGTGTTGTGTAAAAGTCCACCACTCCAACTATCGACACGACAAAAAGAAAAACAATAATCTCTGATACTGAACTCCACCGGGCTTTATGTTTAAACATGATCCAAATACATAGCAGGTAATTAAATACTGCTGCTGTGACAAATGCAAATCCTGTTTTAACCGGTAGTGGGATATCAAATTGTTGAACAACAAGAAAAATGCCCAGATTGAGGAGTGCGGCAGTCCCACCAATGAAAAGATAAAAAAAGAGTTGCATCGGCCATGGGGCTTGATGAAGATTGTATTTCAGGATACAATAAAGGGCTCTCCACCCATCCTTTACGCTGATCTTTTTCCCTTCTGCATAACTTCTTCCATAATAGGAGATTCCCATTTCAAAAATTCGAAGTTGCCGATGGGCAATTTTCGCAACTACTTCAGGCTCAAAGCCAAATCGTTTTTCTTTCAGATCCAGAGCTTGGATAATTTCACGTCTGAATACCTTATAACAGGTTTCCATATCCGAAAGATTCAGATCGGTAAGCATATTTGAAATGGTTGTCAGTAGCCGGTTGCCGAGCGAATGCCAGAAATTAAGGATACGTCGTGTACCTGATGATAAAAATCGTGAACCAATTACAACGTCTGCCTTATTATGAATCAGAGGCTCAAGCAGCTTCTTTAAATCATTCGGATCATATTCCAGGTCCGCATCCTGGATTGCAACAAAATCACCAGTGGCGTGTGCTATTCCTGTGTGAAGTGCAGCCCCTTTTCCCTGATTTTTATTGTGCTGTAATACTTTAACTTCAGGGTGTTTCTGTTGAAGTGATGCAGCTACTCCAGCGCTATTGTCCTTAGAGTGATCATCAACGATGATTATTTCAAGTGAAAGGTGCTGGTCCTGGATTTCAAGAACGCGATGAATTACCGTATCCAGGGTTTGTTCCTCATTATAACAAGGAATGATTATGCTTAAGAGAGTTTTTTTTCCTGTTCCGTTCATATTTAGAAGTATATATATTATTCAATTATTTAATACAAGGTTTAAAACATAGTATGTCACCACAGATCTTCGCAATTATTTCGATTCTTACCAACATATTCCTGTGTGTTGCGATACTTTTTCGACAATACAGGCAGGGGCTGACTATACCATTGTTTCTGGCAGCTGTAACACTTCCAGTTTTCCCTGTGGTTGGAATTGATTGTATCAAAAATGGTTCCAGTGTTTATTGGATGATGCTGCTGATTACCATCGGTACAGTGTTACTGGTTGATATTTCTAATAAATTCATGCGAAAAAATATCTCAGAAGTCTCCTTTGCACAAAGAAGTATTTCATCTTCATGGGCACTATACGGGGCTGGTTTACTGGCAGTGCTGGTTACAATTCTGTCGCCCTGGAAATATGTGTTTGTCGAGCCATCAATTATCTATCTGAACACTGGTGTACCTGAGTATATCTATTTTATTTTGGTAATCAGTTTTTCGATTTTCGGATTATACAGCATCGAGTCGACCTATCGCTTTGCAAAAGATTATCAGCGTAAAGTTGGTCGTCTCTGCTTTTTTTCTTTTCTGGTTCTTTTCAGTTTTAATATTCTTTTTCTTGGAAAGATACTCCTTTATCACACAGTTGAGGTATCCTGGATGCTCACATCACTTTCGATCTACGGCATCATTTATCCGATACTACTCCTGGGTTTTTTTCGTTATCGGCTTGGTATAGAACATGTTTCGGTTGACAGAAATGCTGTATATACTTCGATCGTTTTTACACTTTGTGGTGTCATTTTTGTTGGCGTTGGGATATTTGCCTATATTTTCAAATATTTACAAATTGATATGAAATATTTTGAAAAATCGCTTGTTGTTGTTTCAGTTCTTGCGCTTGTTATTGTACTGGTAAGTTCCGGCGGAATGCGTCGACGGATAACCGAGTATGTAAACACTCGTTTTTACAAAAGTAAATATGATTACCGTGAACAGTTTTTTCATCTTTATAAAACATATGTAACAGGAGCCAGTCTTGATGAATCACTTACCAGTATGGTAGAAAATATGAAATATGCTGTAGCTGCAATTGATGCATTCATATTTTTGAAAAGTTCACATAGCAATTCCTATATTATGCACAGAAACCCTGAGTATGCTACAGCAGAAAGAGTTGTAATTGCAGGAAATGAATTTCCAGAGCCAGTTTTTTCCGGAGATTGCGTACCATTACAATTAAAAGTCAATAGCGACGGCACGCGTGAAAAACAGAAACTATTGTTTGATATACCAGTAATAAAAAAGTTGTCTCCTTCAGTCATATTTCCTATCTATAACGAAAAAGAACTTCTTGGACTTCTGATGATCAAACTGAGTGATGGCAGAGTGCTTGATCAGGAGGATATTGCTCTTATCAATGTCTTTACCCATTCGATTGGAACAGTATTTTACCGTAATATTCTTGCAAATGAGAAGATCGAGCACGAACAGTTTCAGTCGTTCCATCAGGTTGTTTCATTTGTTATTCATGATATTAAAAATCAGATCGCTACACTTTCATTGCTCGCCAGGAATGCCTCTGAATATATTACCGATCAGGATTTTCAAAAGAGTCTTATACGGTCCATAAAAAACAGTGCTGAAAATCTCACAACTCTTGTAACAAAACTGTCGGAACAAAGAAATGCAGTAAAATTGAAAATCGGTGAAACAACACTTCTTCCCATTGTTGAAAGCGCGATCGAGCAGAGTAATCTTCAACTATTATCTGGTATCGAGTTCAAGTGGGAACTTAAAGAAGAGTGTACGGTCTCCATTGATACAGATGTTATGAAAAGTGTTGTTTTTAATATCATCAAAAACGGTATTGAAGCGATGTCTTCAAAAGGAAATCTGACTGTTTCGGTTGGTAAAAGTACCTCATTCGATTCAACTAACCTTGAGCGGTTTGGTCTTGCCAAAGGTGAACTTTCAGATGAAAAAGCGGTACTGGTTATTGAAGACACTGGCCCTGGAATGACTCAGGATTTTATCGACAATGGTCTTTTTAAACCGTTTATTTCGACAAAGGATAAAGGAATGGGGATTGGCCTTTATCAATGTAAAGTATCTGTCGAAAGGATGGGGGGAAAGATCTATTGTTATTCCAAATTGGGAACTGGTACAGCATTTTGTGTTATGGTGTGAGTGGGGAGAATACCGCAATTTTCACAAATTACACATACCCCTATTCCCAGCCCTTCCCACGTTAACGGGGGAGGTACTAAGGGTGGGGGTTGAAGCTAAGATTTCGCGTATGTCGCGATCCTGGATTCTTTTACAAAATTTTTGAAGAACGAAGGTAGATGCAATGGCAAAAATTCTGGTAGTCGAAGACAATATCGATCTTCGCGAAAATATGAAATGGGCACTGAAAGGTGAATATGAAGTGTTTGAAGCCGGATCAGCTCAGGAGTGTATTGAGCTGTTCTCAAAAGTAAATCCAAATGTCGTATGTCTCGACATGGGGTTGGATAACATTCCCGAGAAAGGGCTTGAACTGCTCAACGAGATGCTTCTGAAAGACAGAAACGCAAAAATTATTGTGATCACAGCCAACTCCCGGCAGACGCTTGGTGCTGATGCTGTCCGGATGGGGGCATTTGACTATTTTTCCAAACCGGTTGATATTACCAATCTTAAGATGGTTATCGAAAGAGCATTGAGAATTCATGGCTTCGAAAAGGAAAAGAGTGCTTCCAATGAGGATGTTACCGTAAAAAGTGATGCTAAATTTCAGGTGATTGGTAACAGCACTGCTATGAAATCCATTTATGAGTTGATTCAAAAATTGGCGAACACTGATGTTAGTGTAATTATTACTGGAGAGAGCGGGACCGGCAAGGAACTGTGTGCGCGGGCTATTCATTATAATAGTGCACGAAGTGTTCATAATTTTGTACCGATCAACTGTGGTGCAATTCCCGAAAATCTAATAGAATCTGAATTGTTTGGATATGTCAAGGGAGCA
>JBNKZD010000051.1:0-26819 GCA_050301235.1 Chitinispirillaceae bacterium
GTTTTCTGGAGACACCGATGAACAGACACTCTTTAAAACTTTTTCTGGCGGGCTTGATTACCCTTTCTACCACGGCTGTACCATTTGCCGATGGGATGCTTTCAGTAAAAACCGACCCTGAAGGGATCGAAATATGGCTGGATGATCAGTTTGTTGGAGACTCTCCTCTTACAGATAAAAAATTGAAACCAGGACGGTATTCGCTTAAACTCGTTGATCCGATCCAGCACTCCAGCACAATCGAAGAAATTTTTATACAGGATGGAGAGACAACGGTAATAGAAAAAACTATCAAATCCAAATTTGGATCACTCAAAATTAATTCAACACCAGAGGGTGCACAAGTGTATATTTCCAGTGATCTAGGTAACACCCCGGTTTCAAATGATTTCATGAATCCGGGAAAATACCGGATCGAACTGCGCCATCCGAACAAATTGTATAAAAGTGTAATGGAAGATGTTACGATTCCAAGAGGAGAGTCAGTTACAATCTCAAAAACACTGGAGAAGCGCAAAGTGCTCGACGGAAAGGCGAAATTGCGTCTTTTGCTTGGTGCAGGTGCAGCTGGAGGTTACGTCTGGGCGATAATCAAACAGGGCGATTATAAGTCGTGGGATACGAAGCTTAATGAAATTAGTAATTATAGCAAACTCACTCCTACTGAACGTATTAAGAAAACGGATAAATGGAATAATGAAAGATCAAAAGCTGGTGTCATGAGAACTCTGGGTATAATCGGAGGCTCGCTTTGTTTATTGGGACTTGAAATCACAGCTTTTTTCTAAATTATATAGAATGTTTGTACAGGAACACGAATGAACACACCATCAGATCCACGAAAAAATCCTAATCAACCGCAACCCCGGTTCGATCAGACATTCATTGAAGGGGATACTCCTGTACAACAGACCTATACGAATTTACAATCAGGGACACGGATTCCTGCTACTTCAACAGGAAATGTAAACCCGTACACCCGGGTTCCCACAGGTCGTACACAGACCGGTGGGACAGGCAACATGAATGCAGATATGCTTCCATCGGGGAATGAACCTATTCCTTTAGGCTCCGGAACAATTGTCAGTCTCCTTGGAGCAGGAGGTATGGCTCGTGTTTATAAAATCTGGAATGAAAAATTAGAGGTCTTCAGAGCAGTCAAAATATTAATCCCTGGTCAGACCGATCTTAAAAACAGGTTTGATACCGAAGCTAAAATTACCGCAAAACTTCATCACCCAAACATTGTCGAAATTTACAATGTTGGTGATTGGAACAATCTTCCGTATCTCGAGATGGAATTTATTGATGGAGATTCTCTTGAAGCATTTATCTCCAAATACGGAATGCTCCCCCCTGCTGTTTGCAGCAGCATCGCTATTCTTGTTGCACGCGCCCTCGCTTATGCGCACAGTCAGGAATTCCTGATTTACGGTAAAACATACCAGGGAGTGATTCACCGGGATCTCAAACCTGCCAATATCATGATCGCAAAAGGCGGTGAAGTGCGTCTGATGGATTTTGGAATCGCCCGACCGACTGAAGCGAGTCTGCATACGGTTGAAGGTAATATCGTTGGAACGATGCAATATCTCTCACCAGAGCAGATGGACGGAGTGGACATTGACGGACGAACTGATATCTATTCCTTTGGTGCAATCCTTTACGAGATGCTTACCGGTATAAAAACATTCCCACAGGATACCATTACCAATCTGATGAAAAAGAAGATTATGAATGAGTATCGCCGATTCTCCGATTTTGATTTTGATGTGCAGCCAGTGCTCTCAAAGATATCACAAAAATGTCTGCAACTCAACAAAGAGGACCGTTACCCCGATGTCGAAACATTGCTTCGGGAACTTGAAAACATTCACCGAAATTTAACCTCAGATCCACCTGGCAGAGTTCTTAAAAATTACCTGAATGACCCCGAATCGTACAAAAGTTCCGGTAAAAAAAGTATTAAGTTTTTATCACCAAAAATTCTGGTACCTGTCGGGGGAGCCGTTGCGATTTCATCGGTTGTAGCATTTCTCCTGCTTACAAGTCCATCAATGGAATCAACCGGTACAATAGCGGGGAACAGTCAAAAAGCAGCTGATACTACAGCAACAGTCTCACAAGCGGTTACGACAACAGCGACTGATACTGCTACCCCAAATAAACCGGATACCATCAAAGAAACTGTTACAGCACATCAAACCACGCAAGTTATTGACAACAAACCAAAAACAAACCCCAACCAAAAGCCTAAAACACACACTACAACAGTTCAAAATACTCCGGTAAATACCAAACCAAAAAATAATACTATAGCCGACACACCTAAACCCAAAGACACACAGACAGTTACTAACCCAGTGGTAGAACAATCACCGATGGAGCGCCTTAAAACTAAATATGGTACTTCAGATCCAATCGCCATTGGCAAAGCGGCACTGAGTTCGAGGGCATTCTCAGATGCAATAACCGCTCTGGAAAACACCCCAGAAAATCACCCTGATGCGCCAATGAAATCGCTTTTGCTGCTTCAGGCATACGTCGAAACAGGAAGAAACAAGGATGCGTTGTATATCGCAAATAGTGAATCCCCTACTGATGCACAATACGACTACCTGTGTGGAAAACTTTACGAAAAGATGGGCAGAATCAAACAAGCTCTTGACTTATACCAGAGTGCGTTAACAAAACCAAGTATTATCAGAAACCGCAATGAAATCAGAAATGATGCACTTTTCAGTACTGCAAAGATCTGGAGTGATCAATATAAAAACAGTCCAAGCGCGGATACCCGTATTCAGGCTTTAAATGCGTGGAATATCGTCAAGCGAACATATAGCAACAACCCCAATAGTGAACGATTTAAAATCGCCAACAAAGAGCTGGCATCAATCCAGTAATATGCTCTGGAAACAACATCACTCACACCTCAACAAACCGCCGGCAGCTATCCAGAAATAATGGAACAGTGTGAACAACTGAAACTCGGTCTCTTTCCCGAACGCAGTTTTGATCAGCTGCTTCAGTTGAAAAACGTTTCCAGGTCTCTATGTGTCAAAGTCAGCAGCAGAATGGGCAGAGGCTGGAATGTAACTTGCAATCGGATTACCGGAAAAAGGACACTGACTATACCCGTCACACTGGCAAATGCACCGGAATCTGTAAAAATCGCTCTTATTTCATGGGCATTGTTACCATTAGGAAGTAAAAACAAAAAATCTTCAGAAGTACAGAGAGACCGTAAAAAAATTGAAAATTATATTTACCAGCATCTGAACGAACATGGTCTGATACAACCACCAGTGAGCAGAATCAAACGTGAGGTGCTGAGTGAAAAAACGACCGGAACGAAATTCGATTTACAGAAAATTTTTGATAAGATCAATGCACAATGTTTCGAAAGCAAGCTGCGGGCATATCTTCGCTGGGGAATTGCCGGTTCAACCACCTCATATCAAACAGTTCGTCGCTCAAAAGATGGCACCAGCTGGAATCTTATAACAATTGCGGATATTTATAACCACCCATCAATACCGCAATTTGCCATCGAATCAGTCATGTTTCATGAGATGCTCCATATAGCAATTCCGCCCTACAGAAAAAATGGGAAAAATGTAATCCATGGAAAAGAGTTTAAAACTGCAGAGAAGCTGTTTCCCTATTTTGAACAGTGGAGAGACTGGGAGGAAAAAAAATTGAAACTGCTCCTGAAAGATTTGCGAAAAAGAAGACGGTAATACATCACTCCCATACCCCATATATTTCAGCCCTGCACTTAGCACAACGACCTTCTTTAATTTTCGGTTTTCCCGTAATATATCCTCTCCTGCTGACAATCGTACTATGACAATTGCAGCATCTGGTGTCGCTGAAATTACCAGGAAGATTACCAGCATACACATATTTGAGTCCTGTTTCCATTCCAAGCGCAACTGCATCCGCAACTGTCTGTTCAGGTGTAGCTTCGTGGTCAAGAAACTGATATCGGGGGAAAAAACGAGAAACATGCCAGGGGATATCATGGTTAACATTAGAAATAAATGCAGCTATTCTCCCCAATTCTTCAGGTGAATCATTTTCACCCGGAATGACAAGTGTTGTGATTTCGATATGTATCCCTTTTCTGTTTATCTGATCGATAGCATCGAGTACCGGCTGTAGATGCGCTTTACATATTTTTGTATAGAAGGAGTCTGTAAATGCTTTCAGGTCAACATTGCATGCATCAAGGAACGGTGCGATAAGGTCAAGTGCTTCCATTGTCATATACCCATTCGATACAAAAACAGTTCGTAACCCCTGTTCTCTGGCAAGCCGAGCTGTCTCGAAGGCGTATTCCATAAATATAACCGGCTCTGTATAAGTAAAAGATATACTGTCACACCGGTTTGCCAGAGCAGCTCTCACAACTGCAGCCGGTTCTACCTGCGGGGATGTCCTCTGGCGAGATATCATATTGTTATTTTGAGATATTTCCCAGTTTTGACAAAATCCGCACCTGAAATTGCACCCGGGAATAGCTATCGAATATGTTTTACTACCGGGTAAAAAATGGTAGAGCGGCTTCTTTTCGATGGGATCGATCGCAGAAGCAACCAGATTACCATATGCGGCAGTGTAAAGTACCCCATTATCATTTATCCGAACACCGCAAAACCCTGATTTATTTGGTGAAATGTGACATCGGTGGGCACAGAGCTTACATTTGACAGAACCATTATCACACTGCTCATAAAGAAATGCTTCTCTCATCCTGTATCCTCCTCTTTTGAACGTACATCAAAAAATCAACCACTAATTTTAATGAACGGCATAAAATTTGATTAAGTGTTTACAGTCCGATGATTCACATGAAATTGATTTTCTGTGCTGCCAGTAACAAAACGAATAAACAACTTTACCAGCAACACAGAATCTGATTCGCTTCCATAATGCCAGAAGGGGATTGATTATGCAACAGGAATCTATCATGATCGTTGATGACATGACCTCAACACTTGAAATCATGAAATTACTTTTCACCAATGCCGGATACAAGGACGTATATACATTTGACTGTCCATTACGCGCTCTTCACGAAATCGATCAGGGAATTAAACCGGATATTATAATCTCCGATTTTCATATGCCCCATCTTAATGGACTTCAATTTCTTGAATCAGCAATCTCAACATTAAAAAAAACAAAGTCTGTCATTATGTCGGGAGATACCACATCGATCAAACAATTGCCACGACAGTATAAGGTAAAAGTGATTGATAAAGGTGACCCGGATTTTTTCAAAAAGTTGTTGTTAGTGATTAAATCGTTTAAACGTTCTAAATCACGACACGTTACTGTCAGGAGCAAAAGGAGTGTTGACAAAAAAGTCACCACCTCAGAAAAAATGACACTTACAAGAGGTAAAGCACCTATATGACAGATTGAGGATTGAAAATACGCTGATCAATGTGAGGTTCCGACCAGTTCAAGGGCTGCATCAGCGATTTTTTCTAGTGGAAGAACCAGCTCTGCAGCACCAATTTTAACCGCTTCACCAGGCATACCCCACACCACACTGGTTTTTTCATCCTGAGCGATAGTCCTGGCACCAGCCAGTTTCATTGCCATCAACCCCGCAGCACCATCAGTACCCATCCCGGTGAGCAGAATCCCAATGCCATTTGCTCCAACATATTTTGCAACAGAGTTAAACATGACCTCGACACTTGGTCTTTGATGAAAAACCGGGGGTCCGTCTTTAACTCCAACGTAATACCGTGCACCGCTTCGTTTTACGATTAGATGATAATTTCCAGGTGCGATAAGTGCTGTACCAGGTACGATTGAATCATTCTGAGCTGCTTCCTTGACAGAAATTTCACAGATACCATTTAGACGCTCTGCAAATGAAGCGGTAAATTTTTCGGGCATGTGTTGAACAATAACAATACCAGGGGCTGTTTCGGGCATTCGCTTAAGAACAGTTTCAATTGCTGAAGTTCCACCTGTTGATGCACCAATGGCCAGAATTTTATTTGTGGTCAGTGTCATAGCCTGGCGGGATGGAACTATCTGAGATGCTTTTTTTTTCAATAATTGCATCTTTTTGTAATCAACTTTGGCTGAAGCTCTGATCTGTTCGATCAGTACCGGCATAATATCACCAACAGTATATGCTGCACCTGGCTTACATAACACTTCAACAGCTCCCGCCTCAAGCGCTTCCATCGCAACAGCTCCCCCTTTAGGTGTTAACGAACTTATCACGATAATAGGAACTGGAAAATGCTGCATCAATTTTCTTAAAAAAGTGATTCCGTCCATTCGGGGCATTTCAACATCAAGAGTAATAACATCCGGACGAAGATTGATTATTTTATCACGTGCTATATAAGGGTCCTGAGCGGTTGCAACAACTTCAATGTCAGGTACTTTTGAAAGTTCTTTTGCCAGAATTTGCCTGACAATAGCAGAATCATCTACAATAAGTACCTTTATCATATTACACAGCTATCTCACCAGAATCACGACTGGTAAACCTTCAACACTTAACATTGCAGCGTCTTCAGGAATTTCGGAAAGGAAATCCGGAATCTCGATTTTTTCTGGAATAGCCAGATTATATATAGGTTCGGTACCGTACAAATCGGTTATCAGATTTCCGGCGATTATATTGAGCATCTCTTTTACAGCATCGGTCTGACGTGCCTTCAGCGCATCCCCGGAGAGTTCTGCATTTTCTCCAAGGAGATTATCGGCAATAGTAACTGCCAGTTCTCCAACCGTCCACAATTCAAATGTACCGCTGTTTTCACCACTAAATGACAGCGAGACTCCAATATCGAGCCTGTGTTCGATGGAATCAACCTCATCGGCGAACATGAATGCGGCCTGCTCAAATACCCGAGTAGCTGTACCAACCAATGTATCTCTTGTTGATACACCCATATTCCCTCCATTTCCGGTCATTAAAATCTGCATATAGGCAGTAAATACTTTTAGCCCGCCATTACTACCATGGGCGGCATACTTTTTTGAGTATACTATAGTTTGATTATTTCACCAACATTTTTTTAATCCAGGAAGTTATCCATTCACTTTTTAATAGTATTTTTAATTACTTAAACGATATACTATATTATCAAAAAAAGTGATTTTAACTACAATAATTTATTCATAAAGCAATTTTCTATACAGGTTTAAACCTGTAATGTTCTAAATAGCATGGTAATGGGCCGCAGAGGCATTATTAAAGAAGTTTTTAAGTTCAAATTTCTTCTGATATTTTCATTTTCGTTGTTGTAATCCCCATGCAAATACACGCACCAAAAATTTATGACCTTAAGGAAATACATAATGAGTAATTTAGCAGTCTGCTGCAAAAGGGTTTTCTTGTTTACAACTGTACTCTTTTTTATTCCTGCAATGAGTATAGCTAAGACCAATTATGTTGATCAGGATGGTGACGCCGGAGTAAGTACAACACTTATCTCGGCTTGCCATAAAAGTGTCGCGAGCCCCGGAGATACTATCATAATTACAGGTAATGATATTGATTCCTACACTGAACGCTTCACAGTAGACCAACAAACAACACTCTTCATTATTGGAAAGTCATCAAATCCAGATAGCTTTCCGATATTGACACTTACTTGGGATTCAGCATGGGCCAATACTTCAGGTAAATTGTATTTCAAAAATGTACGATTCCAGGAAACCCCCTTCTTTCATTTCGGAAATGTTGTCGGCAAATATCTAATTGCAGAGCAATGTATTTTTCAGAACACTAATGTTAATATTTTTGAAATTGATGGAACAAATCTTGACGACTCATTGTTTATATTGAACAATTGTCTTTTCAGCAATATTACCAGTCAGATATTCTCTTATATCAGCACCACACCAACCAGTCCGAACGGACCTTATGGTATCGTTAACAATTGCACATTCTATAACATTAACATTTTAAACAGTCACCAACTTTCCGACTGGACCAGAGGAACTGATACGACCGGTAGAAAATTTGTTCTTTTCACGAACACCATTTTCAACAAAGTGACTATTTTATGTAAAGACTCAAACATTTCGAAATACTTTACTAACTGTCTTATCCCATCAACCGAAAACACTACAAACTGGGGGGCCGGTTGTGTTACCAGCGCCAATCCGTTATTTGTTGACTCAACAAGGATCGGAATCGGTTTTCAACTTCGAAGCAATTCACCAGCTGTAAATAAAGCCGGCTCAAATTCAACTACTTTAGACTTAGGTGGAAGAACCCGTTTTACTCCCGACATTGGCGCCTGGGAGTATGTAGCTCCTCCTTATAATATCACCCTCAGTGCAACATCAATTGCAGAAAACCTTCCTGTAAATACTGCAATAGGTGCCATCGCAGTACAGGACTCCAATGATGGCGGACCGCACACACTGGTTCTTGGCGGTACCGACAGTGCGGCATTTGCGATTTCGGGAACAAACCTGGTATCCAACCGAATCTTCAATTATGAAAGTAAATCCACTTTTTCAATTTCAATAAAAGCAACAGACCGACATAACCTCTCATTGCAGAAAGCATTCACAATTACTATTACTAACGTTAACGATCCGCCAACGAACATTACATTAACAAAATCGAGTTTCCCCGAAAATGCTGATTCTGGTACCGTTGTTGGCATACTCAGAACTGTCGATGAGGATGCAGGATCAACTTTTTCATACAGTTTAGCTGCGGAAGGAGTGGACAATGCATCGTTTACAATCACTGACAGTACACTGAAGACAGCTATTGTCGCTAATTATGAAGCAAAAAAGAGTTATATAATTAATGTAAAAACCAGTGATGGGACCGCAGAGTTTTCCCGATTATGTACACTTTCTGTATTGGATGTTAATGAACCCCATACCGGAATTGCACTTTCCGACTCTCTTATTCTTGAAAGCAAACCCATTGGGACATTAATCGGGAAACTTTCGATCATTGATATCGATATTCCTCCGACACCTGCTGGTTTTGCACTTGTCAGTGGAACGGGAAGTACCGATAATAGCTCTTTTTTGATTCAGAATGACTCACTACTCTCTGCAGCTGTTTTTGATTATGCAACAAAAACCAGTTACTCTATAAGAATCCGTGGTACTGATACCAGCGGAAATAATATAGAAAAATCATTTTCGATACTTGTTGGCGCCCTTCCTAAAATCACTGCTGAGCCAGTCAATAAAACTGTCGGTGTCAATAAAAACACCTCATTTTCAGTTACGGCAAGTGGTCCCGGTACTCTTTCTTATAAATGGTACAGAACCGGCACAACCGGTGAGCAGGGAACAGCTGCCCAGCTTGTTTTAGCTGATGTTCCACAAACACTGGACAAATCCACGTACTATTGCGTTGTTGCCAACATGTTTGGTTCTGTTACTTCTGCACTCTGTACGCTCACGGTTATCCCCCTTCCGGTAATTACCGTACAACCAAAGGATACGCTTGCAGTAGAAAAGGAAACAGTATCATTCAGTATTACCGCTACAGGTTCTAATCTTCACTTTCAGTGGGTCCGTAATGGTAATGATACACTTTCGGGCACATCCAGCATATTGACACTTTCTAATATTGTGCCATCTGACAGTGGTGATTCGATCTGGTGTATTGTTTCCAATGATGCAGGTTCTGTGCAGAGTGCGACAGCGCGGCTGCATGTAGCAAAATTGCCGCATGTAACAGTATCTCCGGTAGATACAATTGTTCAAGAAGGTGATACTGTAATTTTTTCAGTAACTGCAACAGGAACTCCCCCATTAACTTACACCTGGCTGCGAAATGGTATTTCCTATGGTACGAAGACACCTCAGCTTATAATTTTTCCAGCCTCAATAACCGATAGTAATGTTCAGTTCAGCTGTATAGTTTCAAATAACTATGGTTCTGATACTTCCTCTAAAGCAACTCTGAGAGTACTGCGATCAAAGCCTAAAATCATTGTACAGCCATTAACTATTGCACTCACTGAAAATGATACCGGATTTATATACATTAGCGCCACTGGTACACCACCATTGAGTTATGAATGGTATAGAGTCGGTCTTGTTGCCCCGATACAAACTTCTGACACACTGTACTTTTATAATCCTAGCAAATCGCTGGACAGTGGCTCTAAATATTTTTGCATTGTTTCGAACGCTCAAGGGAACTCAGTTTCGGATACTGTAAACCTGCTTGTTGGATCCTTCGCTCCCCAGATAACTAAACAACCGCAGGAAACCTTGACTGTATACACCGGAAAGAGTGCTACAGTTTCTGTTGATGCATTTGGATCCAAGCCATTAAGCTTCACCTGGAAAAAAGTTGGCGATACCTCATTCACTGTAACCAGCAGGTTTTTGACAATCGATACTGCTGTATTTACAGACAGCGGCTATTATTATTGCATGGTGAAAAATGGCTTCGGGGAAGTCATTTCAGACACCACTTATTTATATGTTGTTGCACCACCCGCTATACCTGTTGTAATAACTCAACCGAAATCTCAACTGGTTGCACTCGGGGATAGTGCGACATTCACTATCAATGCTACAGGAAATCCATCTCCCAGCTATCAATGGTACTGGAAAAATGCCCCAGTGGTCAACGCAACAACGAAAACCCTAACATTAACAAACAATACCGATTCACTCACATCAGTCTTCTGTATTGTTTATAATACCGTCGATACCGTTTCAAGTGACACAGTTACTCTTAAGGTAATATTTAAACCGACCGCACAATTCATTGCATCGCCACTCACAGGACCGGAATCGACATCCGTAATTTTTACGAATAAAACTACCGGACC
The DNA here is from genome assembly GCA_050301235.1 of Chitinispirillaceae bacterium. Taxonomy (GTDB): domain Bacteria; phylum Fibrobacterota; class Chitinivibrionia; order Chitinivibrionales; family Chitinispirillaceae; genus JAFGIN01. The sequence continues at coordinate 10,815 of JBNKZD010000051.1, forward strand.
GGTACAATCGTATCTCTGGTCTTTTGGCGATGGAACATCATCAACAGAACCGAGCCCAAGCCATCAGTATACAACAGCAGGTCTCTACAGTGTAACATTACGGGCGATAAAGGATACATTGTTTGATGAAATCGTGAAGACTGATCTGATCTCAATTTATCCCAAATCAGCAAATCCAGTTACCATTTCTGCTCAATATCTGGTTGGAAGAAATATTGCCATCACATTTTCCAATCTTAACAATGTCGATATAACTTCCCCGGTTCCTTTTGCTGATTCCATGGGACTGTGGATTGCATCTGGTAAAACGCCGTCGATTTCTGAAGCTGTATTCCTTGTTTACCCGAAATCAGTTTTTTCATCTCCACTTGGAATATTCAAAGACACAATTCCACTTCCCGGCCAGGATACGTTGTTTGGCCTACGTTGCGGAATTTACTACAACGATAAGCAACTGATAAGTTCAGATTCGTTAAATAGCACACTCGTTCTTCTGAAAGATACCCTTGCCCCTTCCAATCCTCTTACCGCTCAGGCAACGTACATTGGTAAGGATTCAGTCAGATTCAATATATATCACCTTGATGAACTTGATACAAATGTAACCGATTCTCTCTTTATTGTATATTCAATGGACAGTACACTTAAAACAGGTATCTCTACAGTTGCATTCTCATTAAATGATCTAAGCGCAAAAATAAAGGATGGATTTTATTCAACACTACTTCAGGACTCAACATTCTCTACTGAAAATGGTAAATTCTATTTTACACTCTCCATAAAGAATAAAAATGGAAAACTTAGCGTATCTCAAATATCATCATTTTTTACAGCCGGGTCCAGTGATATAAATCCGATACATCTGCAATCCAATGTTCTCAGTCCATCAAGTGTTCAACTGTACTGGAAAAAAATTTCTGATCCAACTGTAACAGAGATGCGCATATTCTATTCAATAAGCGAAATTCCTGTCAATATGGTGTATCCGAAAATTCCGATGGATACCCTTAAACCTCGCACAGGTGATACTGTGATTATTGTTTCATCACTTAACAGTAACACTACTTACTACTTCGGAGCGCAGGTTCGAAAAAGGAATGCAGATAATTCGTTCACCTGGTCTCCGATTACAGTACAATCACTGCAGAAAGTAACCACACTGCCGCCAACTGCAGCCGATACGATTAGAAACAGCGTAACTATTCTTGAGGTTGCTTTCACACCAGCTTCCCAGATATCGATAAACTGGTGTATAACCGACACAACAGTGAAACCATCGGAAGTCGATGTGGGAATAACCTACTCCACCGAAAAGTTCCCGGTGCTTCCGCAAGATCCACAAATTATAGCTCCTGATGGGAACTGTTCATTCAATATTTTGCGTTTGCGTCAATCAGTGCTTTTTGATACCACTTATTATATCGCGTTTTGGATGAGAAAAAAGAATGGTCCCTGGGCTGAACCTGTTGATAGCTCACGTAAAGCGATCAAAATAGAACACTTCACACAACAAACGGTGTATCTGTTCAATGAAGGGGCTGATACGACCAGTGTAAATAATGGATCAATCCTTTTCTGGAAAGATAAGATTCACACCTATGATAACATGATTATTGATACAGTTCGTGCATTTAAATCCAGTGTCGAGCTGCCCGGTATGGTTGCTGCAGGACAGGGTATCGAATTTGTGAAACACGAACCGATTATCCCGTTTTTTGCCGGATTGCGCTATTCCTGTCCGGCACCATTTACCGATAAAGATGTCCGGTTGTATCGTTATGTAAATGGATCACTTATTATTGAGCGCGCCTATGAAATCGACGAGCTCAATAAGATCATCTTTTTTACTGTTTCAGATCTCACTAACCCGATCATTCTTTTGATTGATACAATGCCACCGGTGATCACGATCCATACCGATACAACTAAACCCTGGGATGCAAATACCCCCTATACCGACAGTGTCACTATTACCGATAACATTCTCAACCCCAAAGTATTGCATTTCTACTGCAGCGGCGACACCGTTGTTTCAACACCGAATCTTGATGAGTACATGCCGACAAATACTACCCAGAAAGGTTTGAAAATACCTGCATCAGTGGTAACAACAACCGCAGGTGTTAGATCAAGTATTACAATAACCGACACCAGAAACACATTTACGGTTAATACATCACGAAGAGTAAATCGTTCACAGTCTGATGAAGGTGTTGTGCAGGAACAACGCTGGCATCCGCTTTCTGTCACAGCAGTTCTTGACGACCAGAAGCCTCAGCAACTATTTCCACAATTCATGAAATCCGACAGTGCAGTCTATGATATCCTTAAAATGCGCATGTTCCGCTGGTTTCCCACAGATAAAAATAAGTCAACGCCCGGAGATAAGTGGATCCAATATTCTGATTCTGTAGCGGCTACATTTGCATTTCAACCTGGAGTGCTGGTGTGGGTCAAAACCAGGGAACAGCATGCTTATCATTTTGGTGCCGGAACAACCCTTTCGCTGAAAGATACCTTCGAGATAGCACTTCCATCAAAAGAGTGGAGTGATATCGGACTTCCCTATAAATTCTCATCATCAATCAGCGATATCATCGTAATCAGCCCCGGAGCAGAGAACCTGCAATTTACCGAATGGGTAGCAGACTCGAACGGTCAATACAGAACATCGGATATGTATGCAAAGGGTTTGCAGACCCAGAAATTGATTATGTCAAAAAATAATGCTTTTGCAATTTACAATCCGACGGATTCGGTGATAACTCTGCGAATTCCGCCGGTACCGGCACAATATTCTGCCAAATCGACAACTCAGAAAACTGCAGCAAAATCCGACTGGTGGATCCGGCTGAAAACACGTCTGAAAAACAATTCAGAAATACCAGATCTCTATTGTGGAGCATCATCGGATATTAAACCGATGCGTAAATATCCTTCATCTCCAACATTCAGTCTTGCTAAAGTGAAAATATTTGAAAGAGAAACTAACCAGACCTATGGACACTTTGTACAAAATGTGTCATCATCAAATGAGGGAATTGCAAAGGAAGTGATGTTTGAGAACAAGGGTGATTCATCAGTAACATTCTGTTATTCACTGGAAAAAGTCGGCAATGTTCCGGAAAATTTTGCAGCATCACTTTACAATCCAGCAACACAGTCCTGGCAGACCAGTGGAACTGTCACTGTAGGCGCCAAAAGCAGTGAATATCGCTGGATAGTTACTGGAACTGATAATTTTAAAGCAACTTTCCTGTCCACTGCTGCAGCATTTAAATTCAGATTGTATCCAGCGTACCCCAATCCAGCGCGTTCATTCGCAGTCCTGAGATACACCATACCATTAAGTGCAAAAGAGAAAATTGTATTCACAATCTATGATGCACTTGGGCGGGCAGTGTGGCAGAAGAAGATCTCTGAAGCACTTGTTGCAGGCGAACATCGGCTGATATGGAATGGTACAAATCTTGCGAAGCAAAAAGTATCTTCGGGTATGTATATTGTAGTACTTTCTGTTCTCGACCCGAAGGGTGCTGTCAAGTACCGTTTTGATTCACGTCTAACCTATTTTCAATAAATAATGAAGTTTGCACATGAAATTTGCGGCGCGATACACCTCCATACGGATTACTCCGATGGTGGTGTCAGCTATGAAGAACTGATCAACGCGGCTTCGACGCTGAATCTTGACTATGTGGTAGTCACCGACCATATGTCCCTTGGTGGGAAAAAAGATGGTTATGAGGGATTTAGAAAAAATGTGTGCGTCCTGGTTGGCTATGAACACCACGACAGGAACAAACTCAACCACTATCTTGCACTTGGTGTTGACAATATTACCGGAAAAGGGAAACCGGCATCAGAGTATATTCAGGCGATCCGTGATGCAGGTGGTATAGGTTTTATTGCTCATCCGGAAGAGTGCCGCCACTATTTCGGAAATCTCCCCCCGTATCCCTGGACAGACTGGTCTGTTGATGCTTTTGATGGAATCGAAATCTGGAATCAGATGTCGGACTGGGTCGAGCAACTGAAATCATGGTTAAGCTTTATCAGACTTGTTTACCCAAGACGTTTTTTAGGTGCAGCCCCTCAGAAAGCTCTTCAGAAATGGGACACACTCAATCGACTGCGAATGGTAAGTGGTATCGGAGGAGTTGATGCACATTCTTTCAGAATCGGGTTTGGCTTTCTCGCCCTGATTGTATTTCCGATCAAAGTGATGCTTAAAGGGATCAGAACACACCTCTATATTGAATCACACCTGGACAAGAATGATTACCCCCAATCCCAACAGATAATTAAAGACGCACTCAGAGATGGACGAGGTTATTTCAGCAATTTCAGACGAGGTGATGCCCGAGGATCACTATTTTACATGGAACATCACGATGGCAGTGTACGCGGCCCTGGTAAATCTGACAACAATTCACTGCCGGCTCATCTTCAGGTGATTCTCCCGGAGAGAGCTGAAATTCATCTGATAGCTAACGGTGAAAAGCAGAATACTGTAATGGGAAGTAAAGCTCAGTTCAAACTTACATCCCCCGGTGTGTATCGTATTGAAGTTACCCGGAAATCGAAAGCATGGATATATTCAAACCCCTTTCCTGTCGGTCCCTATCCCATATAGAACTCCCAAGCACTAATATTTTCTTCCATTAGACCAGATAGCAGGTGTGCAGCTTGAAGGCTATGTATTATATTCCTTAAATAATGCAATGAACGTTCATCAATATTTTTTTCAAATATTGATCTCATCTGCATAAGGTACCATAAACCAGTCAGTTTCGGAATTCAGAGTGCAGAAACCTTTTCAAAAAGTCCTCGACTGTTTTTTTCTATTACGAATTCCTCTACTTGCACCTGTCTGGACCATTTTGATCCTTGGCTGGATTTCCGGAAGTGCCCATATAACACCAGGTGGTATACTTACACATTCCGTCTCCTGGTCACATTTGAGCACGTTATGGCTTGGGATCCTGGGCTTTTCATTGATTGTAGCCTCAATTTATGTTGTAAATCAGATCGCCGACATCGAAAGCGACAGAATCAATCACAAGCTATTCCTTCTGCCTCATAAAATCATTTCAATCCCTTTTGCGTGGTCATTAGCAATTTTTTGTGCTATTTCCGGTTTGGTGATAGGCATCTATCTCCAATCAATTTTTATCTACCTCTTTTCAATTGCGCTTTTTCTTGGTTTTCTGTATGATCTTCCACCTTTCGAATTAAAAAATCATGCATGGGGTGGTGTAATCGCCAATTCCATAGGTCATGGGGTACTCACGTTTTTAGTCGGCTGGTTTTTGAGTAAAACAGATGTACCGTTCTCATTTGCCTTGTTGAAAACAGGCCTTCTCTCTTCAGCAGCAGCTGGCTTTGCGAACGGAGCCGTATTCCTTGCCACAACCATTCCAGATGTCGAAGGTGATGCCCGAACTGGTAAAAAAACATTCTGTGTCAGATTTGGAGAAAAACGGACAGCACAGTCAGCTGCACTGTTCTGTTTACTTGCGCTTATCTTTTCATTTATGATTGAGTTTAACAAGTGGGTAATGATAATCCCTACCATTGTAAGCCTCTTACTCTTTATAACTTTCACTTTTTCAACAAAAAAAGAGATGGCGTTTCAGGTTTTCAAGTGGCCTGTCTTTCTGCTATCCGCAACAGTGGCTTTATTTATACCCGAATATGCACTCCTGATTCTGGCAACTTTTTTTGGAAGCAGACTCTATTATCGTCACCGCTTCAATATAGACTACCCAACGTTTAAATCAAAATGATGCGGATGATCAGATTTTTTTTCGACCTCTTATTTCTAACCCGCCCAATACTCCTGGTTCCGGTGTGGGGATTTTGCGCTTTTGGGTATCACTGTGGAATACACCACATGGGAAATACGATTGCACTTTGTTCTCTTACTATTCCACTGTCGGTGTATGGCAGCATCTTTATTTTTTCACTTTCGGTGGCTGCTGTTTATATTTTTAATCAGATCGCCGACATTGAAGTTGATAAAATAAACGGTGGTCTTCCCCTGCTGGCATCTGGAATTGTTGGAAAACCATCTGCCTGGATCTTTACCGGTGTACTTTTTCTACTTTCGATTATCATTCCATTATTATCTGGCGATCTTTCACTCATATTACTATCGGTAAGCAGTGTGTTGTTAGGGATATTATACAGTTTTAAACCAACTTTTTTTTCCGGAAAACCGGGACTTGATTTTATATCAAACGCACTGGGTTATGGGGTAATTGCTTTTGGTGTTGGATGGTATCTGAGTGGAAATGCATTTTCTTCCCTCTTCATTTCTTCATCACTCCCCTATTTTTTACTCATGTGTGCCGGCTCGATAAGCTCAACACTTCCCGACAGAGATGCAGATAAAAGTGAAAACAAAAATACAACAGCTGTAGTCTTTGGCAATCGGATCGCACATCTTCTTGCACTTATCTCACTTATTGCATCACTGATCTCATCTTTGTACCAGAAAGATTATATTGCTTTTGTATGCAGCATTGTTCCGTTGCCATTTTATATCGGCTATATTATTAAACCGAATCAATTTTTCATGGAATCCACCTACAAAACCGGTGGTGCACTAACTATGATCTGTGCCGCACTGATTTTACCACTAATATTTCCGGCAGGGATCATTGTGTTCGTCTCAACCCTGCTGTATTTTCGAATACGACACAACGTTCATTATCCATCATTAGTTCCAGTCAGATGAAGAAAAATATCATAGTCTATTCAAATATATTTCTGTTGGCAGTGCATTTCTGTTCCTGGGGATTTTCGCTTCCGGAAAAAAGTATCACCAGTACAAAGATGGTGATACCACCCATGATTAATTGTGATTTCAAGACTGCAATCGCACTCACCGATTCGATCATTAAAGATGATAAACGTGATCCATTTCCTTATATTTTGAAACTAACTGTACTTGGAATGCGTGATGTCGATTTCGAGTGTACCCTTGATTCTGCACTCTTTTTATCGACCAGCCGATATGTCGGAATGCTTATTGATTCTATGGAACAGCAGGATGGTAAGAGCAGTTATAGCAGAATGTTGGCAGGATTTAATAAATCGATGTATTCTGCATTCTTTTTACGTAATAGTATGTATGCATCTGGAATTCAAAGTGGTTTTGCAGCACTTGACTTATTAAAAGAATCTATCGCCCTGGATTCAACAAATACCGAAGTACTCTTTTTTCTCGGATTATATGATTTTGCCCGAGCGGAATTGCGAACTCGTCTCTGGTGGGTTCTGTTCTGGTATCCCGGAGATAAAAACAGAGGGTTTGAACGACTGAAAATGTGCTGCAAAAATTCAACAATTACCGGAACAGCTGCAGCGCTATCCCTCTCTGAAGCTTATATTAAGGAGAAGATGTTGGGAAACGCGGATTCACTTCTTAGCCAGCTTGAGATCCTCTACCCTGAAAGCAGATTTGTTCTCTGGACAAGGATTAAATATTTTGAAACAAAACAGGATTACAGGAAAGCCGCATCACTTTATGAGCAGCTTGCTGAGTCATACCAGAAGACAAAAGAGGGGCGCTACAACTATTTTGTTACAAAAAACAAGGCTGCGCATATGCATATTGATGCCGGGAATCCTTCTGCTGCAATTTTGCTATGTAATGATCTTCTGAAGGAACCTGAGTTGGAAAAATATAAGTCACTTAAAAAAGATACACAACGATTACTGGAGCGGATGCGCAATGGTGAAGGTTGATGATAAAATTTGCGATCAGTGCGGTAGCTGTATCAGTATCTGCCCCTCTGATTCAATAGTGCTCACCGGGAAGTTACAAATCAATACTCAAACCTGCATTAATTGTGGGAAATGCGTTAAAATATGCCCATTTGGTGCTTTAACAATGGAAAAGTGATGTCTGAAGTAACAAAGCAGTTTGATATAGTTGTGATTGGTGCCGGACCTGCCGGATCGATGGCAGCGTTGCATGCGGCCAGAAACGGACGGAATGTTTGTTTACTCGAAAGAAAAAGTGAAGTGGGCATTCCGGTCCGGTGTGGTGAAGGTGTTGGTGTCAAAAGTCTTACCAACCACAGAGGTTGTATCAAACAGGAGTGGGTAAATGCAGTTGTAAAAAAATACTGTATGGTTTCCCCATCCGGAGTGAAAGTGTATATCGCTGGAGAATCAGAAAGTTACGTTATTGATCGAGAGATTTTTGATGCAGAAATTGTTGATGATGCAATCAAAGCGGGTGCTGTTTATTTCAATAATTTTGCGGTTGAAACACTCACCCGACTTCAGGATGGTTCATACGACTGTATCAGTAAAGAACGCACAGTTAACGGCAGATGTATAATTCTTGCTGAGGGAGTAGAATCGCGTCTTGCCCGTCAGTGCGGGTGGAAAACGCACCTTGACATAGAAGATGTCGAAACATGTGCATTTGCACGTGTAATTTCGCCCTTCATCGAAAAAGATGCATGTTTCTTCTATACTGGTTCCCAATTTTCTCCAGGTGGATATGCATGGGTATTCCCGCGTGGGGCTGGTGAAGCGAATGTTGGACTGGGTATTGCAGGAAGCAGTAGTGAACCGGGCAAAGCAAAGATGTTACTTCAAAAATTTATCGATAAAGAGTTCCCGGCATCAAAGGTAACAAATCTTCATTGTGGTGCCGTACCTGTCGCCCGGTGGTTACGACCGCTTGTAAAGGGCAATGTGATGATCGTCGGTGATGCGGCCCGACAGGTTAACTGTTTAAGTGGCGGCGGAATCGGATACTCACTCTATGCCGGGAAAAGTGCAGGTACAATCGCTTCTCAGGCATTTTCAGGTAACATACTCAATAGTTCATTACTCATAAAGTATGAAAAAGAGTGGAAAAAGAACTTTGGAAAACAACAGGACCGCTCCTATAGTCTCAAAAAATTTCTTCTGAGATATGGCAACGATCAGTTTCTCGACCGTATAGCACACTCATTATCAAAGGAAAACCCCGAAAAAATGAATTATCTTCGTGTATTTACACGGACATTTTCAAAACACCCATGGTTATTGCTAAAAACCGTACAAGTTTTTAAATAAGTGAACCAAATTATCATTTCCGTTACTAAGTAGTAAGATAACCGAAAACATTTACAATTATTTGTTAATGTTTTCCGGATATTGTTTTGTCATCACACCCATAATTATTCATATTGATCATTGCAGTAAAAGTTGCCATGTGCGATTTAAGCGTTTAACTAAATCAAGGAGGTTTCGAAATGTATCGTCCGGCAAGAAGCACCATAATTCACACACTACTTTTATCACTTATCATTTTTACATCTGCCTTTGCAGCTAATGAATGGGCTGTGGATGCAACAGGTACTATCACCCTTAATGGCACGCCATTCCGCGTTAAAGGCGGATCATGGTTTGGTCTTGAAGGAAGGAACGAAGTTCCTAACGATGAAAAAAATCCTAATGGTGCTCCTATGGAATTATACATAGGTAACGTGTTCTGGGCTTCCACCAGCCGAACGCTTGCCAGTGATGCCAAACAGATAAAAGATCTAGGTTTTAACTGTGTCAGAATGCCCGTTGCTCCGCAGACACTTGATGACAACGACCCACAGGGCAAAGATCCGGTCCTCAAAAATACTGAATCTGTACGAATACAAGGTGCATTTACTGCACTAAAAGCAGTTGTTAAAGCATGTTCTGATGCCGGTCTTTATGTACTTCTTGACATGCACTCATGTTCCAACTACGTTGGCTGGAGAGCCGGCCGTATTGATGCACGCCCCCCCTGGGTCGATGGAAATCGCCCAGAATATGATTTTAAAAGGGAAGATTGTTCATGTGCATCTACCGGAAATCCAGGTACAGTAACCCGTATTCAGGAATACAATGAGACAAAATGGCTTACAGATCTCAAAAAGCTTGCCGGACTTGGAAAAGAAATTGGCGTCGACAACGTCATGGGTATTGACATATTTAATGAACCATGGGACTACAGCTGGAGTGAATGGAAGACTTTAATCGAAAAAGCATATCAGGCGATCAGTTCTGTCAATCCTAACATTCTGATCTTTGCACAGGGTATTGGTGGTTCAAATGGAAACCAGGATGGTACCCCTGATACAAAATTCGATACGCCACACGGAGATCCCAGAACCAACCCGAACTGGGGAGAAAATCTGTTTGAAGCCGGTGCAAATCCGCCAAATATTCCCAAAAGCAAACTGGTTTTTTCACCACACTGTTATGGTCCGGCAGTCTGTACACAGCCAATGTTTGCAGACCTTGATGCACAACCGGAATGCGCAGGACTGGTAGAAGATGCGTTTGGTGATGCAAAATGTATTATCAAAATTAATCCTGATAAGCTGATCCCAGGATGGCATGAACATTTCGGATACCTCAGAGCCCTAGGATATGCTATATGTATTGGTGAATTCGGCGGAAATATGGACTGGCCCAATAAATCCGAATCACGTCATCAGAGACGCTACAGCTATCTCACCGATAAAACCACCGATGAACAATGGCAGAAGGCATTTGTTGACTTTTGTACCAAAGAAGGCATTTACAATTCATTTTATTGGTCAATTAACCCTGAATCCGCTGATACTTACGGTATTTTCAAATCACCTTATGATCCGTTATCAAATAAATCAGGTTGGGGAACCTGGGGGGAAGTCGATACAAGAAAGACCACTCTGCTTAAGAAACTCTGGGATGCAACCGAAGTTGACAATCCGGGCCATATACCGGTGATAAAAACAGATAAAAGCGCACAACACAGAAATGCTGTTTTCAACGTTGCCGGCTCAGGAATGATCACCTATTCGTTGTCAAAGGCAGCTCCGGTTTCAATTAAAGTTTACAATGTTAACGGACGTCTGATTTCCGAAACTTCACAGGGAATTCAACAGGCAGGTTCACATACATTCAACAATTCCAAACTCGCATCAGCAACAGGTTCTTATGTACTGGTATTTAGAGCTGGTGATTTTACTCAGAAACAGATGGTTTATTTGAACAATTAACTTTTATTCTATTTTGCAATAACCGGTGGATTTGATTTCGTAATCCATCGGCTTATTTCTACAACTTTGAATTACTGTTTTTTGCAGGTATTTCCCTGATAATTGCTCACCATTCATTTTTTTATCACAAATCGAATTTTTTGCTATATCTTATTTATAATAACGTTTTCGTATAAAACGGGTAAAAGCGCATTTTTCGAAATTTGATCTGCGAGGGAGAAACAGGTATGAGAAAATTGTTGGTTAACCGCTTAACAATACTTTCAAGTGCAGTAAGTTTGCTGGCAATATCAGGGATTACAGAAGCAGCTCCATGTCCTTGTGATATCTATGAAGCTGCTGGAACACCATGCGTTTCAGCACACAGTACAGTTCGAGCACTGTACGAATCCTATGATGGCCCACTGTATCAGGTAAGAAGGACTGCAGATAATGCACTCAAAGATATTCCACTTAGAAGTAAAGGTGGTTATATCAATATGGCAGTACAGGACTCATTTCTGAATGGTAAAGCAGGTACAATCGCAAAAATTTACGACCAATCTCCCAATAAAAATCATCTTGAGAAAGCACCGAAAGCTGTATGGCTGAAAAATGGGGGAACCGAATCCAAAACCTCCGAAGGGAAACACAAAGTAAATGGCTATCCTGTAAACGGCATCTATGTAACAGGATATGGACCTGATGTTGGTTACAGAAATATTACTACAACGGGTGTACCGACCAAAGATCAGCCAGAATCAATGTATATGGTGGTCGATGGCAAACGATACAGTAACCAGTGCTGCTTTAATTATGGTAATGTTGGAAAAACCAGTACCGATGAAGGAAACGGTACGATGGAATGTATCTACTGGGGAACCGATATTACCTGGGGTGGAAAAGGTGAAGGTAGTGGACCATGGGTCGCAGCCGACCTTGAAAATGGTGTTTACAAAAGCGACAAAGGTGGCTGGCAATCGCAATCGATTTATACAGCCAGTGCAAAATCAATTGTCGCAAATTATGCTACGTGTCTGCTCAGAGGGTATTCCGGAAACCGTTTCGTACTTAAAGGTGGTGATGCTCAGACCGGAAAACTTATCACGATGTGGGATGGAGCACGACCAGGCAAACCAGGTTACAGCCCCAAGCAGTTGCAGGGTTGCATTGTCCTTGGAACGGGTGGTGATGGCAGTAACGGAGGTACAGGTACCTTTTTTGAGGGAGCGATAACAAAAGGCGTTCCACCAGATTCAATTGATGACAAAGTTCAGGCAAATATTCGTAATGCAGGGTATGGTCTCACAACAACTCCAGTCGTCCTGGTTCGGGAAGTTGGTAATAGAAGTGGGTTGAATGCTTATTGTAATATTTTATCCAATAGTGCTGTGATAAATTATACCCTCCAAAGCGCCAGTGTGATCACTATGACCGTTTTTGATCAACAGGGAAAGCAGATTGCACAAATCGCAAATTGCAGCAAAGCTGCCGGTGAACATCAATCAGTCTGGAATACACGCCAGGTTCCGCCTGGAGTATATGCTGTTAATCTATCTGTTAATGGACACCTGCGCTGGTCTGATAAGATTGTAAAGAACAGATAGTTATTATTTTTTGCATGCGGTGGAGGAATCTCCTGGATTAGAAATCACTGCTACCCTGCATTGTCATCACTGTAGCACACTGAATACACATACAGGACAGATTGGAATGTTTGAAAACAACGCATTTACATAAAAAAGAGGTTATTTTGAAGGCAGAACAGAAATATGGATGTCGCCAAACACGTATTAAATCAAAAAATTACCTTACCAACTATTCCGGAGTCAACCACAGCTCCAAATCTGTTTTTCAATTGTTCAATCTGTTTAACCCCGGTACAATGGCAGGGAACTATCCGGGAGATATTTGCAGAGCTTAAAAATTCACAGGTTTTTTCCATTCTTTTCCCGGAAGCATGCAGCAGGTGAAAACCGCCGATAATCGAATGAACATTCGTAATCCCGGTCAGGGTTGAAATATATTGGAGAGTATTTACAATACCCGAATGAGAACAGCCGCAAACGACATAAAGTCCATTCTCTATTTGTATCCATACTGCCAGATCATCCTGTACAGTGTCCGGTCTTTTTTCATCGGTATCGAAATAAAAATCTCCCCCGGTATTTTCGAAATCATTAAGCCGTGGAATCGGTCCTGTTATCCCGATATGTTCAGATAATGTAAGGGGACCGTCAAGAAAATGGATTCTATCAAATACACCATACAACGCTTCTGAAGCGTGCTCCCTGATACCAACAGGTCTCATCACCCCGTCACCCTGACGACTGAACCGCGGTGCTAGAACACCTGAGTGGCAGTAAATCTTTGCCGTTCTGTTTTTTTCGAGAACTCTAGCAAGTCCACCAGTATGGTCATAATGACCATGCGATAGTATAATCGTATCAGCTTTTGACAAATCTATACCAAGGCGTTGTGCATTTTCCTCAAGAATATCGCTTTGCCCGGTATCAAACAATATCCGATGGGTAGCAGTTTCAATCCAGATCGACAAGCCATGCTCGTTGCGCAGATCTGGAGTTTCGGTTATGTTATCTACAAGGACAACGATTTTCATTCTGCCATTGCGCCCTGTCGATTATACGATTTGATCGAACCAGCAATTGCGGTAAACGCTTCAGTTACTTTACTCTTTACCTGAGTATCAACCATTGCATTGCCATTATCGCTGCGCATAACGAATTGTGGATCGATCGGTATTGCACCTAAAAACGGAATACCTAGCTCATCAGCCATCCGTTTACCACCACCAGAACTGAATATCGGGGTTTCCTGATTACAATGAGGGCATACAAATCCGCTCATATTTTCAATTATTCCTGCCACCGGTAGATTTAATTTACTACAAAAATCAATCGATTTACGAACATCAAATGTAGCAACATCCTGTGGAGTTGTCACGATAATGGCTCCATCCGGGTTTGCTGTTTGAACAACCGATAAAGGTTCATCCCCGGTTCCTGGCGGGGAATCGATAATCAGATAATCAAGTTCACCCCATACCGTATGTCCCACAAATTGTGAAATCACCGCATGTTTTAACGGTCCCCTCCATATAACAGAATCATTGGTATGACGAAGCAGAAACTGGACAGACATCACTTTTAACATTCCATCTCTGACAACAGCAGGTTCCAGATGAATCTCATCACCACTGCTTAAAAAATCCACAAGTCCAAGCATTTTTGGAACTGATGGCCCATGAAGATCCGTATCCAAAAGACCCGTTTTGTGCCCTTCAAGTGCCAGTTGAAGAGCGAGGTTTACAGCAACAGTACTTTTGCCCACTCCGCCCTTTCCCGAAAGGACAACAAATTTATGACGAATTGAACTTAATGTTTCTTTCAGACGATTCTCATCTGCTCCCTGATGACTCATTGAAATCTCCTCGAATATATGTTACTATTTTTTTTTTATATAAAATCTTCCGGTTCCTTGAACAACAAGATGATGATTCTGTAGTATTTCACACTTCAGCGTATATAATACGCCACAGTTTACAGAATCAATTCTGGTTGTAACATCGGTCTTTTTGCCAATCAAAACAGGTTTGCGATACTTGACCGAAAGTTCAATTGTCACCCCGGCAATTCCATGTCCCATCAGACATTGGGCCATTGATGCATCGATGACCGCTGCAACAATACCTCCATGAACCATACCATCATATCCCTGAAACAGTTCACCACAGCTGAACTGTCCATGTAATGCTCCGGAATCATCGAAGCGAAAATGTAAATCCGGTATCAAAGATTGCTGGCGATTAAATAAGCATTGAGAATGGAATTTCCTTTTCAGTTTGTTTAGATTCAGCTCATAATATGATCGCTTCCGTACTGGCTGATTTTGTTCACATTCCAGGGATTCTTCCGTATCAATTATCAGCACATCCTGTGTGACATCTGATTCGCACATCGTTTTCTCCGTTACCTGATCTGTTAATGACAACCATGGTGTTGACATGCCCTGCTCTCATCGAGCGGGACGACTTTTTTTGTTTTGTACATCAGAATCGCATCTTCAACTGTACCTGCATCGGCCATATAGGGTTTGATCCCGGCGGCAACCAGCAGATTTGCAGCTCTCAAGCCCATGCCTTTGCAAATAACAGCCTCAGCACCGGTGTTTTGGATTGCATTGACCGGCATACACTGCCCATGCTCATGCTCCCCTACTCCATTATTAACAATAGAGACCGAATCGGTTAACGAATCGTAAATTGCAAAAAACGGCGCACTCCCGAAATGTCCAAACATCTCCGATTTTGTTCCGTCAGATGAAGCCACCGGCATACAAATTTTCATATACTCCTCCAGCATTTTTGTTTGTTATTATTAGTAGATTTTTTTATGCAATAAAAAGCATTATCTTTACACTCAGGACATTTGTCAGGGAAGACTGTACCGCACGGAACCGTCCAGGTATGCTGACACTTATCACAGATCAGACCACACGTTTGAAGTTCGACGTGTCCCCCATCAATTGACAGGACCCTGGATTTTAGAAGAAATTCTGCTGTTTTTTTCCGCGCACAGGCAATGATATTACCAAATGTCTGCCGCGAGACATTCATCGCTTTTGCAGCCTGCTCCTGATATAGCCCTTCAAAGTCAGCCAGTCGGATCGCCTCAAGCTCATCAACAGTAAGTATGACTTCTTCAAGGGGTTCCGGTGAAATCCCACAAGGTTTAAAACTTCTCACCTGTGGTCCACAGGCAATACGGCGCATTTTGCACGGTCTAGGCATTCAGCTCCTCAGTTTCTGGCATATGCCAAAAATAGATTATGGAAATACCTTAGTTCAAGAGAATCGTTTCTTCCTCTTTTTGAAATTTTCTTTTTCCATTTTTCCAGATTCTTTCTCTGGTTATATTCAAACTCCATTCGTTTTTTCCCAAAGCCTCATAGTCTCATTGTCCCTTTTTCTTTC
>JBNKZD010000052.1:0-7226 GCA_050301235.1 Chitinispirillaceae bacterium
AAGTCATGCACATGACGTTTTTTTCGTTTACTTAAATATTCATGATTCGAGATTCGTTATTATTTACCATTGGTATCTTGACATTGTACTGATCACACAACCGGGATGTATGTTGGAAGAAGCGAACGCGAAACATGAGAACATCGCGAAATCTCTTTTCCGGCGAAACCAAATGCCACTGGGTGTGGGTTCACAGAAGTTAAACGCTTTACAGAACCAACTCACCCACACCAAATCGCCTCGGGCGTCCATATTGTAAATTTAAAAAAACAAACACAAATAGGTAAATGAGAAAATGATTACCGGAACGAAGTGGAGTCCAGAGGATGATGCCTGCCCACCAAAAAGGGCAGAGAGCAGCCGACCCGTTAGGGGAACGCCCAAAATCATATATATTTATTAGAGTTACTTCTTTTGCTTAACTCCAGCAACTTTAAGTATCAATAAAACCTGATCCGTACTCATGTGATACTTTCTGGAAATATCGTGTGGAGCCATACCGTTTTTAGCTGATTCAATGATTTTTTTCTGTGTCTGCACATCATTCTGGTCAATTGAATCTGAAAAAAGTGCAGGAGGCATCTCTTCCTGAGCGGGCTGCTTTCTGAGGTTAGAATATATTTCTGCCTGAACATTTGGCGTGTCGGTGTTTTTAAGCTGTCGACGCAACTGATTTACAGTATCTGATGTGTTACCGGCCAGCGCTCGAAGTTCATCGAGGGCTTGTTTTGCTGATGCTGCCGGTTGAGGTGGCACTTCAGGCTTTTCAGGTGGTGGTTCCGAAGCTTTTTTTATCACTTTTTTACTTTTTCGCTTTTTTCGCTTCGATGAAAACATTGAAAAAATACCAGAAATAAGAAATATCCCCGAAATGACCGCTATCAGGCCAACAACGATGATTATCCAGTCAAAAATGGTGTCTGGTTTTTTAGATATTAATTGAATAAGATCTGGAAAAGTTGCGGAGGTGGGAGTTACTTTTGTGTTTTGAATTTGAATATTGAGCATTTTAAGAGAGTCACGGAGAGTACTCTGCATTTCTTCAAGTTCAGTGAGGGGGAGGCCTTTGCGTTTGAATGTCTGTTTTATAAGATCTATGGAATCGTTTTTAGAGATAAGTTGCAATCTCTTAATAATTATCGTACTATCCAGATTATTGGGTAGAGCAGTGGCTGAGAAGCAGAATAGTAAAATAAAAAATCTGGTGGCAGAGTATAGTACATGTATGTTTTTCATAGATATTTCTGATTAAGATACCTTTTGCACTATGGAGACTTCAATACTATTTATTAATGAAAAATATAATTTGATAGATAAACTCTGTTGAATAGATTATTTTCTTGAAATTGTAATGTTGCCAAAAACTGACGTAGATTGTATATTTTTTCTTACTATTCTGCACGAAAAAGAGTAAACTATGGCAAAATTTGTGGTATACTTCAACGGTGAACCGCTTAAAACCTATGAATTTGATGAACCGGTTATCTCAATCGGAAGATTGCCCGAGAATACCATTTCGATTCCGAATATGGGTGTTTCACGAAGGCATTCGAAAATTGAGGAGGATGCTGATCGCAAATATATTCTTGCCGATCTCAATTCATTGAATGGTACCTATGTTAATGGAAAGCGGGTTAAGAAAATACCTATCAATAGTGGAGACAAAATCACGATAGGTAAATATACCATTATTTATGAAGAGAGTCGCTCTGTAGAAAAAGGTGCTGGATTAAATCAACTTCCACCTTCACAGCAACCTGTTAATGTTAAAGCCGATCCTGTTCTTTCTTCCCCTGTGCCTTCTGCAAAAACGGATGTGCATCTGAGAAGGAATCTTCAGGTTGAAACACCACCATCTGTAGATGTGAGTTTAAAGCATCAGCAAGTCGCAGCCGATCATGCTGTGGACAACAGGAGTGAGAATGATCCTCAGAATGTTCCAGTATTTATAGAAACAAATAAACATGTCGTTTATAAAATCGATAAATCATTTCTTTCTATTGGAAGTGGTGATGAAGATGATATATTTATTTCAGGTTTCATGATTGGTCCAGGACAGATTACGCTGGAAAAAAGGGATGATGGAATTTATATACTTGCTAATAAATTGATGGGAAAAATAAAAGTTAATGGGAAAGCTTGTCGCTCACATCTGCTTCAGCATAAAGATAGAATTGAGATAGGTGCAAGCACATTTCGTTTCATGGAGAACGGATAATTCATGCGGTATGCTTTTATTTCAGATATCCATGCAAACCTTGAGGCTCTTGAGGCAGTGCTTGAGGATATCGAAATTCGAAATATTAATGAAATAATATGTCTTGGTGATATTGTTGGATATGGCGCCAATCCTAATGAGTGCGTGGATCTCATTTCTAAAAGGTGTACTATTTCACTGCTCGGAAATCATGATGCAGCGGCTGTAAATATTCTTTCAACTCAGCATTTCAATATTCATGCGAAAATTGCTATTGAATGGACCGCTGAAAACCTCAAAAAGGAAGCTCGCAGTTATCTTGAGTCACTGCCATTAAAAAATGTAAAACCGCCAATGACACTGGTTCATGCTACTCCTTATGAACCTAATATGTGGTATTATATTACCTCACTTGAAGAAGCTGCTTTCAATTTCCAGTTTTTCGATACACAACTGTGTCTGGTTGGACACACTCATATTCCAATTATTATTGTCCTTGATAAGGAAAAGGAACTTTTTGTTCATCAGGAATTATCCGCAAATTTGAATTCTTTTCCGGAATCACGCCTGCTTATCAATATCGGCAGCGTTGGGCAGCCCAGGGATCGTAATTCAAAATCCTGTTATGGCATTTTCGATTCAGATACCGGCGAATTCAGCTATCGCAGAGTAAGTTATAACCTTGAAAAAACACAGGCAAAGATGAAGAAAATTAAGATGCCTGAATTCCTGATTTCCCGACTGGAAGATGGCAGGTAATTCTGTCTGATTTTAATTGTTGCAGTTGTTTTTTTGCCTTTTTCCATTACAACACTTTGAATTGCATTAGGCTTTAATCAGCTCACCATATATATTTGATTTCAGAGACTTCTTTCAGTGATATACAGTGAACACTTTACTCTGTGTGATTTCTTTGAAAAAGGGGGTTAGTATGACTATCAGAAATAGTATTAGTTTGCTTGCGGTATTATTTGCCATTTCGTTTTTAACCATATGCACACCACCGACAGATCCGTTAAAAAATCCTGAATATGCAAAAATTGAGAAAGAGAATGTTAGAGCGATTCCATCAGTAGTTCCGATGGGGTCGGTCTTCAAGTGCACACTGCTGGTTGCTCTGCCGCAGCTTATTGACAGCTTTACTATAGTCAAAAATTCACATGGCGTCAGTGATGTAATTGCTTCAGGAGATTCTCTCGGTGATACAATCTATTTTACACTGGAATTATTGCAGCCGGAATCCTGTCAAATCAGTGTTACTCTATACAAAGGGCAGTCTCTGGATACACTGAACAAACCGATTACTGTATTTTCGACTGTACCGTTAAGCAGTTTTTCAGTATCTAATGTTTCGATGCATATCGGTGAGAAGGTTACCATCCCATTTGTACTTAAAGATCCGGACAGTAACCTGATTAAGTATACTATCAGCTGTAACGGTATTGTGACTGATTCCGATGAGGTAAAAGCAGTTAATCGTGCCGGTCTTAATAGTGCTATTACTCCGGATTCGGGTGGAAAACTTCTGAAAGTGAATTATTACAGTGTTGAAGCATTGGATGAAGATATGCAATACAGTGAAGTTGCTCTTTGCACTTTGACAGTAGCTGATTCTGTTGTTCCTGTAATTACTCCGGTTACTGTTCTCACCGATTCAAAGTTTCCGGTATCTTCACTTCCGTGCACTCTTGGTGTTGCAATTACAGACAACTGGTATATCGATTCGGTAAAGGTTTCAGGTGCACATGTAAATCCTCCGGAAAAGGATACGTTGTGGATCGTAAAGACATTTCTTGATACCGGCATGACACCAGATTCTATTGAAGTCTGGGACAGGGGCAGGAACCGGAGTGTATTGAAGTACAAACTTGAATATCATGGTGTGGTGCAGTATCCCCCTAAATTAAAACCTATTGTTGTAGCACCAATTTTTGAAAGAGAAAAATTCGATACATTGTATCTCGATTCTTTTGTAGTGATAACTGATACTGCTGCTCATTATTCAAAGGATTCACTGACCTGGTCTGTTACAGTTGAAACTCCGGATGTTATCATAAAAGATGTTTTTGATCCGGTTAAGCGAACGCTGTATGTGAATGTACCTGACGTTGAGATCGGTAAGGACCGTTATATTGCACTTAACATTAAAGTTACCGATCCCAAAGGGCTTTCGGATATCCTTTATCAGGTGATGTTCTGGGTAAAGGAGAAGAATGATGCTCCTGTGCTGAATATCATAAATCAGACAAAATCCTTCGGGACCTCATTTGATACTTTGATACTGGATAAAATTGGTTCTGATTCGGATCCATCAGATCGCATCAGCTGGAAAATTGAAGCGGGGAGATATTTCAAACCGGATTCTATTTATACCAGTAGAATAAAAGGTGTTACATTAAAAGCTGCGACTTCACTTATAAAACCAACGAAGACCTTTAGCGGTAAGGTAGCGATTATTCCGGACACAACTAAATTCAAGCCTGCAAATGTGCCGATTACGACACTTCAAATAATTGACAGCTTGAAATTTACCGTATCAGATGGTGAATTATCGGAATCAAAATATGTAAAATTTATCTGGAGTCGTTCAATGATTAAGGATCCCGAAATAATTATTCCACAGCTGTAAATATAGTTCACCGAGATAAAATGGGAGTGTGTGTTCATGCACAGGCACTCCTTAAATTATTTGTCCTTTTATGCAAGGAATACACGTTCAGAAGTTGAAGTGCCTGTATTTCCATTACCATCTTTAGCTTCGATATAATACGACACCTCTCCTGCGCCTTGTGGAAGTGTAACGGTATAATACGTAGATGTTAATGACGGGTTAGTTTGAGATGGATACTTACCCTGAGAATTCATTTTAAGACGCCTCGATCCTTGAGTGGTTTTCATTATCAGATCGACTGACAGGATGCCGCTGATATCGTAAACAAATGTGTGTACCGTTGCTTTCCGTTCAGCATCTTTCAGGCTACCCTGCCCCCAGGTTTTTCCGCCCGGATTCTCGGGTGTAATCCAGGGAGCGAATATTGTCGGTGGTGTTTTTTCACGACCGCTGATACTGTTAAGATAATTTTGCAGAAGAGCCATAGCTGAATTAGCAGCATCAGTGACCTGTTTGTCCCACAATTCCTGACCTGTCCAGTACCAGTAACAGCTTGTTTCCGCAGTTAAAAGAAGTCGCTCGGCTTTATAGAAAGCATCACTGGTAATTCCTGCATCACCTGCACTGTGTACGCAATTCTGGAGTGCTGTAAGGACTGCCCAGGAGTTAAGATCCGGAGAATATGATTGCTCATACCTGCTGAACCATTTTCGAAACTGAGGATCGCCATTGTCAGCGCCTGACCACGATCCAGGTTCGATATGGACTGTCTTAGATGGGTCAGGGGGAAAAAGCTGCAGGTAATCATCGATGGTGATGAGTTCGAAACGTGGATCTGATTTGATCCATTTGACAAGTTGCTCTGTGTTGCTGTGGTAGTAGCTGTCTGCTCCGCCGCCGTGGTTATCACCATCAGAATGCAGCAGAAAAAATGGCGGGTGTTTGGGATCAAAGGTGTTGTTCTTACAAATTGTATCGTGTACCTGACCCAGAACATCTCCATACTGCAACGCTCCAAATCCTCCCCGAGCATCTTCATTACCGATATAACGTTCGGCCGGAATTCCGATAATTTTGTACATTTTACCATCAGGATCTTCATATCCGATATATTCAGGTTTCAGTAGTGAAGGACTGATTTTACTTCCTGCCCATACATTATTAAGCTGCACCCAGTCGTTGACTGCAGGATTACGCTGGTCTGCTGGGTTGGGAGGAAGCATCCCTTCATTTATTCCCGCATAGGGGTAATCTTTACAGGAACGGTATCGGTGAATTGAATCGTAAATGACCGCTTTTACACCACATTCCAGAAGAGACGGTATCATTCTTATGTGAAAAGCTGTTTCCGGCGGAAAGAGAATATCTGAAGCTTCAATACCAAATGTACTTTTAATGATTTCACGATGAAGGGTAATTTGCCTGATTATATCACGTTTGGGAATAAGTGGCATCAATGGATGAAAAAATCCAAATGCCGTAAAATTTACTCGTGAATTACCCAGGCTGGTTTTTGCAGTAGTAATTTCCCGTAGCGTACCATTCCAGCTTTTGAAACATCCACCGCAAAGGTTCTCGTTATCACAACGGATGAGTTGCTCAATAAGGCTGCCGCTCCAGCTTGTGGAAAGCCCTGCATGTGGAAGGTCACCGTTCATATATCGTTTGATTGCATCAGGTATAAATCGTGTATAATTACCGCATCGAGAACCGAATATCTGATCCTTTTCTCCATCCCAGAACGCGGTATCTGCAGCGCGGTAATATGGCTGATGCATATGTTTGTGGATGCCGAAATAGAGTTTAACACCAGTATTTTTGACATTTGCGGGTTCACTTACATTTCTGCTTCGCGGCTTTTCAGGGGGCGGTTGTTCAATGGTAACCTGACCGAACCATTTTACCCAATCATCACCGCCTGCAGCAACCCAGTTCTCTTTCCGGCACCCTTCTATCTGGACAGGCCAGGAGCCTAAAGGAAGTTCATGTTCCGGAACTTTTACAGAGTAGAGATTGTTTTGATGATGTATTTTATCACCATTAAAAATGTGTTCACCATCTGTTGATCTGATAATCACCTGTGGAAAGGGGATACTTCCATTAGCTTTGAATTGGATGATAAATGATTTGGAATTTCTGTTTTTTGAATCAGCCTGAACATTCTGCGGAATTTCTACATCATAGATAACAGAAAAAACTGCATGGAAATCAGTTTCAACAGGTTTCATCTTCTGCAACCTTTCTTCAAGTGACTCTGTTGGGCAATTACACATAGTTCAGTTCAAAAAGACCAAGCAAAATGTGTGACATATATGGAAATTAAACATTTTATTTAGTTCTACAACGTTAGAATTACTTATCGGGTCGTCGAGCGGAGTCGAGACGGTGCATTTTTACGCAAATCACGCTTGTCATTTC